>CAZCKZ010000016.1:0-14802 GCA_964499395.1 uncultured Gallionella sp.
GTCCAGTTTGAGCATGACATGGTCGCCGTGCTTGCCGCAACCGCGCCCTTCGTTAATCTCTATGGTCATCGCGCGCGATACCACATCGCGGCTGGCCAGGTCCTTTGCGTTGGGGGCGTATTTTTCCATGAAGCGCTCACCGTCCTTGTTGACCAGGTAACCGCCCTCGCCGCGCACCCCCTCGGTGATCAGCACCCCGGCACCATAAACACCGGTCGGGTGGAATTGGAAGAACTCCATATCCTCGAGCGGAATCCCGGCGCGCGCCACCATGCCCAGTCCGTCGCCGGTGTTGATGTAGGCGTTGGTGCTCGAATGGAAGATGCGTCCCGCACCGCCGGTCGCGAGCAAAGTGGCGCGCGCCTGGAAGATCATCGTCTCGCCGGTTTCGATTTCCATCGCAGTCACGCCGAGCACGTCGCCGTCTTCGTCGCGGATCAGGTCCAGCGCCATCCATTCGATGAAGAAATGCGTGTTGGCTTTGACGTTCTGCTGGTACAGCGTGTGCAGCATGGCGTGTCCGGTGCGGTCGGCCGCGGCACAGGCACGGTCCACCGGGGTCTTGCCGTATTCCTGCATGTGGCCGCCGAACGGGCGCTGATAGATCTTGCCTGCATCGGTGCGGTCGAACGGCATGCCGAAATGCTCCAGTTCGTACACCACTTCCGGCGCGGCGCGGCACATGAACTCGATCGCATCCTGGTCGCCAAGGTAGTCCGAGCCTTTTACCGTGTCATACATATGCCAGTGCCAGTTGTCTTCCTTGATATTGCCCAGCGAAGCGGCGATGCCGCCCTGCGCCGCAACGGTATGCGAACGGGTCGGGAACACCTTGGACAGTACTGCCACCTTCAGTCCGGCATGCGCCAGTTGCAATGCCGCGCGCATCCCGGAACCGCCCGCGCCGACCACTACCACATCGAATGTACGTTTAGCGACTGCCATTGTTAATCGAACCTTTTGAAATTTGTTTTTCGGGATGAAGCGCAAGGAGCCGCGCAGCGAATGACGAAGACATATCGAGCCTGATAGGCGAGGAATGAGCGAGCACGCGACACCGCGATTCGCCCGACAAACAAATTTTCATTACATTCCCCACAAAATTTCAACTGACCATATCGCATAGAGCAACAACGCCAGAATCACCAGCACATGAATCACCAGTCGCGCGGCGGCAGAATTGACGTAATCCATCACAATGTCGCGTATGCCGATCCACGCGTGATAGAACAGACTGAACATGAACAACAACGTGAACGTGCGCACTGCCTGGCTGGAGAATAGCCCGGTCCAGACGTCATAATTCAGATAGGGCTGCATCAGCAGATAAGCGGCGACTGATAGTATGTACAACACCATCAGCACTGCCGTGATGCGCTGGATCAGCCAATCGCGCAGCCCGTAGTGCGCTCCGACGACAACCCGGTTCACCATAGTTTCACCCCCAGGAAAACCGTCAGCGCCAGACTCACCGCCACCACCACCTTGCTGCTGTTGCGTGCTTGGGCAAGATCCCGCACCAGATGGAGGTCAACCGCCAGATAACGCAACCCGGCGCAAAAGTGATGCAGGAACGCCCACAACAAACCCAGCAACATCACCTTGACCAGCGGTTGCGCAAGGATGGACATCAACTCGGTATAAGTTTCAATGGAGTTCAGGCTGTACTGCAGCATCAGCAACAGTGGCGGCAATGCAACGAACAGCAACAATCCACTGATGCGATGGAGAATGGAAACGATACCGGGTAGCGGCAATTTTATTTTATGCAGAGCGAGGTGTTTTGGACGTTTTTTATTCATTACTAATCTCTGGCATGCTTTATGTCGAATAGCGACATGCTACACCTTTGCCGGACGGGAGAAAATCAAAATAGCCCGAGCGCTGTTATTTTACCAGGTGATGCCTCGCCTAAAAGCAACTTGGCACTTTGAACAGATACAATCACCGCATGCAAACAGAATGCGGGCATTTCAAGACATGGAATGGCTACTTTGCCTGTGCGGGTAATTCAATTGCCTGTTCTTTACAGAAACAATACCGGTTGCTATGCTGATTGCACATCAAACACTTGTTTGATTCCCGACCCAACTCCCAACCCAACACGTATGAAGGACCGACCATGCACAAGTCACTATTCACAGCCATCATTATCACCGTTGCACTGCCTATACCCGCCTTTGCCGCCGACAGCTATACCGTGGACTCAAATCACACCTTTCCGCATTTCAGTATCAACCATTTGGGCTTTTCGACCCTGCAAGGCCGGTTTGACCAGACCAGCGGCACGGTAACACTGGATCGCGCCGCAAAAACCGGCTCGGTAAACATCAGTATTGCGTCTGATTCGGTCAGTACCGGGTATGTCAAGCGCGACGAGCATTTGAAATCTCCGGATTTTTTTAACGCGGCGGAATTTCCCACGATCACCTACAAATCCACGGCCGTGCATTTCAAGGGCGATACCCCTTCCAGCGTGGACGGCAACCTGACCATCATGGGTGTCACCAAACCGGTCACCCTGACTATCGATGCATTCAATTGCGGCACGAATCCGATGAACAAGAAAGACGAATGTGGTGCCGGCGCCAGCGCCCAAATCAAGCGCTCCGATTTCGGCATCAAATACGGCTTGCCTGTCATTGGCGACGACGTAAAACTGGTATTCGAAATCGAAGCAATCAAGAACTGATTCGGCCGGTAATAAAAAAAGCAGCCCATTCGGGCTGCTTTTTTTTCGCGCAAGATACGATCCTGCAACCACGCAAACAATCATATCGAACTGCGGTTAATGTAAATGGTACGCATGTCCCGCATTCAGGATGGCGAAATGAAGTTTCGTTGTCTGCGGTGAGCTCAGCGCCAATCGCGTACCTGGAATGTTTTTCAAAGCGGATATTCGAGGAGTAACATGGTAAAAGATGCACCTGCGCGTTCCGCTGGTCGAATGAAGGAAAAAAAATGACTACCCAGAAAACAGAAAACCGGATGCTGTCTTTTCTCGACCCTGCAAAGCCCCAGCCCTGGGCCAGCTTCATCGAGCAAATCGACCGGGTGGCACCGCACCTCGGAAAACTCGGCTATTGGCTTGAAACTTTAAAGCATCCGAAACGGGTGCTTTATGTCGGGATACCGGTCCGCCGCGATGACGGGTCGCTGGCGCATTTCGAAGGGTATCGGGTTCATCACAATCTTTCGCGCGGTCCCGGAAAGGGCGGCGTGCGTTTTCATCCGGACGTATCAATGAATGAAGTCATGGCGCTGTCAGGCTGGATGACCATCAAGAATGCCGTGCTGAATTTACCCTTCGGCGGCGCAAAAGGGGGGGTACGCGTAGATCCGGCATCGTTGTCGACGGCGGAGCTGGAGCGGCTGACGCGCCGTTATACTTCCGAGATCGGGATGCTTATCGGTCCAAACAAGGATATTCCGGCCCCGGATGTCGGCACCAACGAACAGACGATGGCATGGATGATGGATACCTATTCCGTCAATCAGGGCGCCACGGTGTCCGGCGTTGTGACAGGCAAGCCCATCAGTCTGGGTGGAAGTCTGGGGCGTCGCGAGGCTACCGGGCGCGGTGTTTTTGTCACGGCACGCGAAGCAGGTTTGCTTCAGGGGGTAGCAATCAAGGATGCTCGCGTGGTGATACAGGGCTTCGGCAATGTGGGTTCGGTGGCAGCGCAATGTTTTGCAGCGGCCGGTGCGCGCATCGTTGCGCTCCAGGATGCCAGTGGCAGCGTGGCCAATCCGGCCGGTATCGATGTCGAGGCTGCCATTGCATTGGTCAAAGCCGGCGGCCGACTCGTCGACATGCCGGGAGTGGAAGCTATCAGTGCGGATGATTTCTGGCTCGTGCCCAGCGACTATCTGGTACCGGCAGCACTCGAGGGACAGATCGATGCGGTACTCGCGGAACGACTCGACACCAGAATCATTGTCGAGGGGGCAAACGGCCCGACGCTGCCCGAAGCCGACGATGTACTCGCTGCGCGCGGCATCACGGTCGTGCCGGATGTGATTGCCAACGCCGGCGGCGTGACGGTCAGCTATTTCGAATGGGTGCAGGATTTCTCGAGTTTTTTCTGGACCGAGCAGGAAATCAACGCCCGGTTGGAAAACATCATGGCTGCTGCGTTCCATGCAGTGGCCGAACTGGCCGTGGAGCGCAAGGTGTCGCTGCGCACCGCCGCCTTCATCATAGCCTGTACCCGTGTATTGGCGGCGCGCGACCGGCGCGGCCTGTATCCATGAGCCAAATTCCGGCAGAGTTTATGACTGCCCGCCTTACCAGCCCGACTCGCGCTCAGCTGTTGCCGTGATATTGTGCACGCTCAGGTCCGTCCCGTTGAATTCTTCCTCTGCGCTCAATCGTATGCCCACCAGCTGTTTCAGCACGCCGTAGACCAGCAGACCACCGACAAAAGCGACCGTCACCCCGAGCAAGGTGCCGCACAGTTGCGACATGAAGCTCACTCCTCCCCTGCCGCCAAACGCCTTGAGGCCGAATATTCCCGCGGCTATCCCGCCCCATGCGCCGCACAAACCATGCAGCGGCCATACGCCGAGCACATCATCGATCTTCCAGCGGTTCTGCGTCAGCGTGAACATTGACACGAACAGCACACCCGCCACGCCGCCGACAAACAACGCGCCGATCGGGTGCATCAGGTCCGAACCCGCGCAGATCGCCACCAGTCCCGCCAAAGGGCCGTTATGCACGAAACCCGGGTCGTTCCTGCCCATCCACAGTGCAGCCAGCGTGCCGCCGACCATCGCCATCAGCGAATTCACCGCAACCAGTCCGCTGATGTTATTGATGGTCTGGGCCGACATCACGTTAAAGCCGAACCACCCCACCGTGAGTATCCATGCACCCAGTGCAAGAAAAGGAATGCTCGAGGGAGGATGCGACGAGATGCGCCCCTCTTTGCTGTATCGACCGCGCCGCGCGCCGAGCAGCAGCACCGCGGCCAGCCCGATCCAGCCGCCCACCGCATGCACCACCACCGATCCGGCGAAATCATGGAATTCCGCGCCGAATGTGGCATGCAGCCAGGCCTGAATTCCGTAATGATGATTCCACGCGATGCCTTCAAAAAACGGATAGACGAATCCGACCAGCATGAAGGTCGCCGCCATTTGCGGATGGAATTTGGCGCGCTCGGCGATTCCGCCGGAAACGATGGCCGGAATCGCGGCAGCAAAGGTCAGCAGGAAGAAAAATTTTACCAACTCGTAGCCGCTCTTTTGCGCAAGCTGTTCCGCGCCGTTGAAAAAATTCACGCCATAGGCAATCACATAGCCGATGAAAAAATACGCCAGCGTGGACATCGCGAAGTCGGTCAAGATTTTTACCAGTGCGTTTACCTGGTTTTTCTTGCGTACCGTACCCAGTTCCAGGAAAGCGAAGCCGGCGTGCATCGCCAACACCATGATGGCGCCCAGCAAAATGAACAACGTATCATTATTGATTCTTAAATTTTCCACACTTCTCCCCTTTACGCGTACCGCGTGGGATACGCATCTTATTTTTTATTCAGTCAGAACTCCCGAAGGAAAATTTTTAATCTTGCCAGCCGGCAAGAAATTTTTCCAGCCAGAACAAGCCGACGATCGTTTTACTATCGTTGATCTTGCCCTGCCGTATCCACTCGATCGCCTCCGGCAAGGACAACTCGAATACCTCAAGAAATTCTCCGTCATCCAGCTGTCTGCCCTGATGGGCCAATCCGCGTGCCAGAAAATATTCCATGCGCTCGTCGGCATAACCTATGCACGGCCACGCGGTGGTGAGATGTATCCATTCACCTGCCACATATCCTGTTTCTTCCAGTAACTCGCGCTGGGCACAAAGCAGAATGTCTTCGCCATGATCGATCTTCCCTGCGGGCAGCTCGATGAACTCGCGGTGCAACGGATAGCGGTATTGCCGCTCCATCACCAGATTGCCGTTATCCAGCATTGCCAGTACCGCGACCGCGCCGGGATGGGTGATGTATTCCCGGCTGCTGACCTCACCATCCGGCAGGCACACCTTGTCTTTGAGCACCCGGATGAAATCACCGTCATACATCAACTCGGAATCCAGTTGCGTCTCTTTCAGATCCATTTCAATTCTCTTGTTAAACGGGCGCCCGTGCAGCAACCCTGTTTCATTCGCCAGCTTGCCTGTCCGGCAATCAGCGCCGCCGCCAGCCACCAGATCCAATATACCTCCATCGCTACACCCCGCTATTTCAAGACAGCGCATTTTGCCACGTTTGGGGTTGTTATTCGGTGCACAAATGAAAACTCCCGCATCAAGCGGGAGAAAATTGCAGGCTTATGCGACAACGGATCGGCGCAGATGCAGACGAACCAGACAGCGGTCTATCCATTGCACGGTCAATTTTTCCTGCACCGAATTCTGCCGCAATCTGGCTTTCAGACCGGGGAAATCGACGCGATCCAGTGGCTGGTCCTGATTAAAACAGGAAAATACGTGGCTGGTCTTGCCGGTGTCCGGATCGATATGCGTTTGCAGGCATTGGGCGCAGATCTCTTTCATCATGCACTGCATAGGAGAATTGATCGAACCGATCGCAAAATGATGCGGGCTCAGATAAGGCTTCAGTACTTCATGCCTTGCCCCAGCCACTGCTGCCATCATGCCGTCCGATCCAATCGCGATGATGCGGTCGGTGTCGGCAAACGGTATCTGTTGAATCCCGAGTTCGCCTTTCGCATAGGCAGTCATCGCCTCAACCATGTTGCCGACAAAGGTGCGATCCTGTGGACGCGAGGGCACGAAACCTGGCTGCTCGTCGCAACACCACACCACCACATCGGCGGCATTCTCGATCTCGGCCACCTTGTAGCGGTCGATCAGTTTTTTGTAGCCGGCAAAATAAAGAACTTTCGATCCGGCCGCGCGCAATGCCTGGCCGATCGAGAACAACACCGCATTGCCCAATCCGCCGCCCACCAGCATCACCGTCTCATCTGCGGGTATCTCGGTCGGCGTGCCGGTCGGTCCCATCAGCACCACCGGTTCGCCCGGTTTGAGCATCGCGCACAGATCGGACGATCCGCCCATTTCCATGACGATGGTCGAGATCAGTCCCCGTTCGACATCGACCCATGCACCGGTCAACGCCAAGCCTTCCATCGCCAGATGGGTATCGTCGATCTCAAGCGCATGTGCTTCGTAATTCTGCAGACGGTAGAATTGCCCAGGCTTGAAACTGCGCGCAGCCAGCGGCGCCTTGATGACGACTTCGACGATATTCGGCGTCAGGCGGATGACTTCGCGGATTGTCGCGCGCAATGATTGATTGATCCCCGCCAGGAATTCCATATCTGAGGATTTTGATGCCGGTTCCACTTGCTGCAACACCGCGCTGACCGATGGGTAACCCTGCTTTGCTCCGCCCATCGCCTTGACCACGTTGCCAAAGTAAGAAGGGTGCAGATCGCCAAAAAAGCTGATGAAGCGGCCATCGGCTTGTTTCGACAACAGCACTTGCACATGTTCTGGCTTCGAAATGGACGGCTCGGGACGCACCGGGTTGCCGACTGCATCGCACGCCTGGAAATAGCGTCCATCCAGTTCGAAATGGGCTGGGTCTTCACGGGCCAGCACGGTATTCGGCTGGGTGCCGGCGGCAACCAGAACCGTGCGCGCTGCAACTTCGATCTCTGCACCGGAGCTCCACTCGCCTGCCTCATTGCGCAACTGCTGCGACATTTTGATCGAACTCACAGCACCAAATTCATCGACCTCGATACGCATCGGGTTCAGCCCCTCGGCAAAGCTGATGCCCTCTTCCAGCGCTTTTTCGATCTCTTCGTGGTTGAGCGTATACGAGGGACTGTCGATCAGGCGCTTGCGGTAGGCGATCGTGACGCCCCCCCAGCTTTGCAGCAATTCGACGATATGCGGCTCACGTCCGGCCGCGGCGGCATTGCTGCGCTCGGTTTCGATGGCCAGCGCATGGGCCAGAAACTCATCGGCAAGCTGTTGCTCCTCGGGCGTCCAGCGCCGGCGCACCGCTTCCTCGCCTTTCTCGGCAACCAGGATTTTGTAGCGATGCATGAATTTGGCAACCTGCACCGGATAATAAGCCAGCGACTCGGTGGCCGTGTCTATCGCGGTGAGACCGCCGCCGATCACCACGACAGGCAGGCGTATCTGCAGATTGGCGATGGAGTTTTGCTTCGCCGCGCCGGTCAATTGCAGCGCCATCAGGAAATCCGAGGCGGTGCGCACGCCGCGCGCCAGACCGTTGGGAATATCCAGCACGGTGGGACGACCGGCACCGTTGGCCAGCGCGATGTGATCGAAGCCTGCGGAAAACGCCGTGTCCACGGTCAGCGTTCCGCCGAAGCGCACGCCGCCGAACAGTGCGAACTGGCTGCGCCGCTCCAGCACCAGACGAATCAGTTTGAGGAAATTCTTGTCCCAGCGCACCGTAATGCCATATTCGGCGACACCGCCGAACCCGGCCAGCACACGGTCATCAAGCGATTCATACAATTCAGTGACGTCATGGATCGGGAGGAATTCGACACGTTCCCCATTGGCGGCTACGCCACCGATATGCGGCGGCAGCGGCTCTATCTTCAAGCCGTCGATGCCGACCACGGTATGTCCGTCATTGATCAGATGATGCGCAAGCGTGAAACCGGCGGGACCCATCCCGGCGATCAGCACCCTTCGTCCGCTGGGCGCTTCCGGATAAGGCCGCTGCAGGTGCAGCGGGTTCCAGCGCGTCAGCAGACTGTATATCTCGAATCCCCACGGCAGTTCCAGCACATCCTTCAATGTGCGTGTCTCGGCCTGCGGAATGTCGACCGGCTGTTGTTTCTGGTAGATGCACGACTTCATGCAATCGTTGCAGATGCGATGCCCGGTCGCAGCGACCATAGGATTGTCGACCGCAATGATCGCCAGCGCGCCCAGCGCATGGCCCTCGGTCTTGACCTTGTGGAACTCGGATATTTTTTCCTCGAGCGGACAACCGGCCAGCTTGACGCCGAAAATGTTTTTCCTGAACGCGGCCACACCGCCATCGGCGGGCGCTTTTTCCATGAGGCCATGGGAACAGGAATCCTTGCCCTGCTCGTGGCACCAGATGCAGTAATTGGCCTGATCGAGCGCACCGGTCAGATCGGTTCCGGCATCGGTCAGCGCAAAGCCCTGGCGGCGGCGCAATTCATGGCCGGCGCCAAGACGATAGGCGCTGATGCCATCCAGGTTGACCGTTGCCAGCGGAACCAAATGTTCGAAATCGAGCTTGGCCGGCACCTTGAACAGGATGCCGCTGCGGTGGCGTTCCCGGCCGGCCGCGGTTTGCACTGCCCAGGCCGCATAACGCGTGGCGAGTTGCAATTCTTCGGCGTGGGCCGTTTCATCTGCCAGCCATTTCCCAATTTGCCGGGCATAGGCAAGCTCGCTGAACGGCGTTCCGATACTCGCTGCCAACTCGGCTTCAAGCGCCGGACCGTCGATGCTTGCGGCTTCTTCAGCTTTCACTTTTGTCATCGCCCGGCGTTGCACGAACAAGCGTTTGCAACTATAGAGCGGCGCAAGTTCATGATGGCGTTCGGCCAATGACCGCACTTGCGTCTCGATGCCGAACAGGCCCGCCAGGAAATCTTCGAGATGAGGCGCCAGCGCGATCAGCAGTTCCGATTGTTCCTTGCCGGAAAGATCCGGGGCAGATAGCCGGGTGGCTTCGAGTTGCGCGCGTAAAACCGGGTCGCTTTCTCCCAGAAATTCGCGGAACGCCGCATCGATACGGATCAGTCCTTCACGCTCGTAAAGATCGTTGAATGTGAACCCATAGGCCAGGCTCAAATTCCGATGATGCTCTGTGTCATGTTGAATAGTTTGCATGATTACCAAGTTCTTTAATTACCGCAATGCCGCCTGCCATGATCACGGCTCTTGCCTATTACGCCATGGAGTATGTCTGCCGGTCAAAATGATTCCAATCTGCGTGCAACCATGGGCGCACCGGTTGTTTATTTGCAGGGCGGCAAACCCTGCGGAACGGTTCAGGCCGTTTCCTGTTGCAATCCTGGCTTGTAGAAACTGGAAGCGTTTCCGCCATCCTTCTTCGAGTTATACATCGCCTGATCGGCGTTCTGTATCAACTCGTCGGCATTCTTGCCATCTTCAGGATAGATACTGATCCCGATGCTGGAATGGACGATCAATTTATGTCCCTCGATCTGCATCGATCCCTGGAAAAGATCCTGCAGCTTGCGTACCACAACCATGACCTGTTGGGGATCATTAATCGAGTCAAGTAAAATCACGAACTCGTCGCCGCCCAGACGGGCTACCGTATCCGCTTCGCGCACGGCTGATCTCAACAGCTTTGCAAAGTTGACCAATACGCTGTCCCCGGCCGCATGACCCAGCGTGTCGTTGATCTCCTTGAAACGATCCAGATCAACAAACAGCACTGCAAGATGCTTGCCGGTTCGCCGCGAACTGACGATGGCGTGTTCCAGCCGGTCGAAAAACATCCTGCGGTTGGGCAAACCGGTCAACGTGTCGTGCCGTGCCAGATGATCAAGCGTCTTTCGATTCTCATCCAGTTCGGACAAATGCGCCACGATTTGCGTCTGCATATCGTGGAAGCTGCGCGACAACAGGCCGAGTTCATCGTTGCGGGCAAGCGGCAGTGTGCTGATGACATGCTCTTTCGAGAATTTCTTGATCGCATCGACTACGACATTCAACGGGCCGGTGACAATGCGTGATACCAGCGCGGAAAGAATCAACGCAAGACCGCTGAAAGCAAGAATGATCTGGAAAGTATCCCAGCCCAGTCTGGAGGTCTCTTGCGTGATGTTTCCGATCGGTTGGGACAAACCGAGAATCACGAAGCGTTTGTCTATCGTGTCGCCAAACGGCAGGCGTATAAAGGCAGCAACATGCCCATCCTGTTTCTGCGATTCCTCATAGACATGCGTCACGACATTCATCTTCTTGCCATGAATCAGCAACAACACCGGCTTGAAGGAATCCTGGATCAGAATGCGCTTGCCGCGATCAAAACCGAAGGTCTGGGCAGCATCCGGGTGTACCAGAAAATCACCCGACTGGTTGCTGAGGTATAAATTATATGAGCTCGGCAAATTACTTTTTAAAAGTCTGGCAAGACCGTTCAGGTCGACATTGATTGCGATCAGACCGAGTCTTTTGCCATTTTGTGCAAAAACCGGTGTTGAAACCGTCACCGTCGGTTTATCCCGGCCAGAGTGTGCTCCCTTCTCATGGTTAATGGTGATATCCGACAAATAGATATCCCCCCGAGCCAGTCGCAGTGTGCCGGCAACATAAGGATAACGTCCCCGCTTCTTTAAATCGCCACCCTGCACCCTGGTCAGCCTCTTGCCATTGCGGTCGACGCGGACCAGCTCCGGACCGCCCTGGTTGATGCCAATCAGGCGGATCTGAAAATATTCCGGATGCGCAGACAACATTGCAGCGAAGGTATCGGCCAGTATCTGTTTATCCTGTTCGGCGGCCTTCTGATCCGGCGAGATAAAAACATTGCGGGACAGGGGAAGGGCTGCCAGCAATTGCGCATCCTCGGCAATCACATCGATGATGATCTTCATATTCCGGCCCACCACCTTTGTGGCCGTCAGCAGGTCGCGTTCCGCCGCTCTGGTCAGCATATTCCGGCTGGACGTATAAAAGTAATAGCCGGTCAGGATAGTTGCCACGATACCAAATGCGGCAAGCAAAAGACCGAGCTTAAAGCCGATATTCGGTTTCATATAATCGGAGAGTTTCATGGCGCCGGAATATTACCGGAAGATAAGCGCAGGCGAAGGAACCCAGGTTTGGCGATCCCTGTTGGGCATATCCGAGCGTGTCAAGGAAGCCGATCCTGTCCGAAACGCCTGCTCGATTCCTGATTTCAAAGGTGTTGCCAGGGTTGGTCGCCGGTTTGGTTCCTTGCTGAACAATGGTTCCGGGGCGGAGCTGTGCCGGCTTTCTGCGAGACGCTGAATTTTCAGGTCGGGGGCAACCGTATCCGGCAACACCAGTTCGAGCGGCATTTCCGCGGCATAGGCGGCAGGACCAGGCGCAAACGAAACTGGATGGGCAGCGGGCATTTGGCAGGCAAGTCGGATTAAAGTACATGACCGGAAGTAACCGAAGCACATTATACATGCCGTTGCGCATAAGCCTCTAAAATCTGCCGAGTCTGACCATGCCGGGAACTGCAGCATCAGTATGCACGGTATTGCGTTTTCAATCATTCACAATCATGCCTGATTCTTTGCTGCGCTGTTTCGGAGTAGAATCATCTTCAACCTCCTCGCAACATGTCTTGATGGGAATTTCTCGTATGAATCGCAATGCCTGGTTGGTAGCCGCCATTTGCTTGATGCCTCTGTTTGGCTGCGCGTCACTGCATAAAGCCGAAACAAATAAATCGGCACGCACCCATACCCCACCGGCTGCAAAGCCGGCTGTGCGCTCGGTGATGTCTGCGGATGGATTGATCAAAGGGGAAATCATCGGTACGCCCGCCCCTGCCAGCAAATTCTCCCAACTACAAATCGGCATGACGCTGAAACAGGTCGAAAACCTGATTGGCCCACCGACCAATTCCGATAGCCGTATAACAGGCAAACAGTACCAGCCATTCTATTTCGGTGGAGATACACAACGCACCGAGGCTTATTATAATGGCGAGGGGCACCTGACTTTTTCGAATACTCGACCGGACAGCGCCCCGGATACACTGATTCGCATCACGGTCAATCCCTATGCAGCCGGAAAGCGCTGATCTACCGATCAAGAAACACTCCATACAATCTGTTTCGGGTTGACAGACGGTACAAAAAAAAACTACATTCCCCAACACTGGATTTCATTCGTTCCAATCTCAACAATAATCTAATCACAATACCGGGAGATCACATGTCCAACATCGAATCCGTTCTGAATGAAATACGCGTTTTCGAGCCTTCGGCCGATTTTGTCAAACAAGCCAACGTGTCAGGCATGGAGGCATATCGTGCGCTGTGCAAGGCTGCCGAACAGGATTACCCCGGTTTCTGGGCCAATCTGGCACGCGAAACCTTGCAATGGAAAAAACCCTTCACGAAATCACTCGATGAAAGCAATGCGCCGTTTTTCAAGTGGTTCGAAGACGGCGAATTGAATGTTTCCTATAACTGCCTCGACAAACATCTGTCCACTCAACCGGAAAAGACCGCGATCATTTTTGAATCGGACGACGGCAAAGTCAGCAAAGTCAGTTATCGCGAATTGCACGGTCGTGTCAGTCAATTCGCCAACGGCCTGAAATCGCGCGGCATCAGGAAGGGTGACCGCGTCGTGATCTATCTTCCGATGAGCATCGAGGCGGTGGTGGCCATGCAAGCCTGCGCCCGTATCGGCGCGATCCATTCGGTGGTATTTGGCGGCTTTTCTGCCAAGAGCCTGCATGAACGGATCACCGATGCGCAAGCTTGCGCGGTCATTACAGCCGATGCGCAAATGCGCGGCGGAAAACAGATGCCCCTGAAGCCCATCGTCGATGAAGCGCTCGCCACGGGCGGTTGCGAATCCGTACACAGTGTTATCGTCTATCGTCGTGCGAACAACAATGTCGAGTGGAACGATAATCTGGATATTTGGTGGCACGATCTGTTCAATTCCCAGCCCACCCACTGCGAACCTGAATGGGTGGGCGCCGAACATCCGCTGTTCATCCTGTACACCTCCGGCTCCACCGGCAGGCCCAAGGGCGTGCAACACTCCAGCGCCGGCTACCTGCTCGGTGCAATGCTGACCATGAAATGGGTTTTCGACTACAAGGACAGTGACATTTTCTGGTGTACCGCGGACGTGGGCTGGGTCACCGGCCACAGCTATGTTACATATGGTCCGCTGGCGATGGGCGCGACACAGGTGGTGTTCGAAAGCATCCCGACCTACCCGGATGCAGGGCGATTCTGGAAGATGGTACAGGATCACAAGGTTACCACTTTCTACACTGCCCCCACTGCCATCCGCTCGCTGATCAAGCTGGGCGGCGAATTGCCCAAGCAATATGACCTGTCCAGCCTGCGCCTGCTCGGGACGGTCGGCGAACCGATCAATCCGGAAGCATGGATGTGGTACTACAACACCGTCGGACAGGCGCGTTGCCCGATCGTGGATACCTGGTGGCAGACCGAAACCGGCTGTCACATGATCGCCCCGTTACCCGGTGCAATGCCGATCAAGCCGGGTTCCTGCACCCTGCCACTGCCCGGCATCATGGCCACCATCGTCAACGAAGCCGGCGATGAAGTGCATGACCAGCATGGCGGATTTCTCGTCATCACGCGTCCATTTCCCTCGCAAATCCGCACCATTTGGGGCGATCCGGAACGCTACAAAAAGTCCTATTTTCCCGAAGAAATGCGCGGCTACTATTTGGCGGGGGATTCAGCGCACCGCGATGATGACGGTTACTTCTGGATCATGGGGCGCATAGACGATGTGCTGAAGGTATCCGGCCACCGGCTGGGCACGATGGAGATCGAGTCCGCACTGGTCGCAAACCCCTTGGTGGCTGAAGCCGCCGTGGTAGGTAAACCGCATGACATCAAGGGTGAAGCCATTGTCGCCTATGTCGTACTCAAGGGCTCGCGCCCGGCTGATGCGGCAAAGGCCAGGGAAATCGCCGAGGAACTGCGAAACTGGGTAGGCAAGACCATAGGCCCGATTGCCAAACCGGATGAAATCCGTTTCGGCGACAATCTGCCCAAGACCCGCTCCGGAAAAATAATGCG
>CAZCKZ010000017.1:0-14625 GCA_964499395.1 uncultured Gallionella sp.
GCTTTTACTGCCCAATGTCCAAGTTCATGCAGCATGCGCTCCATCTGTGGATTGTGCCAGACCAGCGCCATGATCGGGCGCTGTGACCAGAGATATTCGTACATTTTCGAGGGGATGTATTCTTCACAGAATGGAACGGTGCCGTGCAGCAACAGCAGGCAATCGGCGGCGTTCATGCGCTTGAGAACACGGTCCCTGCCGCTTTCTCCTGTTTTCGGATCGGTTTCGAGACGGCCAAACTGTTCGATCATCGCAGGGTGCGGGAAATCTCTTATGGCGCGCGCAGAAACGGGATCAATGCCGCCGCCGTACAGGTGCAGGCGGATACGTTCCGCGGCTTGGGGGTTCTTTTCCAGGAAAAGGCGCAGGCCCTGTAGGAAAATTTCCAGATTACGCGTTTCTGCCAATGATCCGAAGTGCGCGATGACCAGATGATTTCCGCGCTGGTAAGGCGCACGGGCAAATTCCGGCGGGTTCGAACCGGGGATCAGGCAGTGTCCGCGTTCGCCGAGTTCAGGATGGCGTGCCCGCGCACGCGCCAAAGCTTCTTCGGTAAACCACCAGACCACATCGGCGTGTTTGCAAATAATACCTTCCAGCCAGGCTGAAAAGCGCAAACGCATCCTGCTTTTCGTCAGACCGGGGAAGATCATTGGGTCATGGATCTCGGCGATCCATGGCAGGCCAAATCTGCGCTTCAGCCAGTAGCCTGCCAAGTGTGCCGTATAGGCTCCGCCTGTTGAATAAACCAGTGCAGGTTTTCGTTTCCGGATAATGTGTGCAGCGGTGAAGTAAGCGGTGATTGCCCACGACCAATGGGTTTCGATCCGGATGAAAAGCTTTTCAATCAGGATGAAGGGCAGCAGCACCAGGGAAATTAAGGTCATTGCAAGCCGGTAAACAAACCGCGAAGAGATGCGCTGTTTCAGGTAGTGGCGCAAATCGAAGCGCAATGCCACCGGCCCTGCCGGCAGTATTTGATGGTGCTCGATCACGCTGTCCTTTTTCCCGGTAATTGCGCTGATAACAATTGGCTCTATGCCCATAGCGATCAAGTGCGGAATCTTGTCCGTGATGGTCTGGCTTGCTGCGCGACCGTCCATATTGAAGCCGTGGGAAAGGATCAGCCAAACTTGTTTATCTTCATCGCTCATTGCAGAAATTGATTTGAACAGCCGGGTTGAATTGTTTTAATGGGCATTGGCAAACTGGATGCGGTGCAGCTGCGCATACACGCCATCCTTCGCCAGCAATTCACGGTGTGTGCCGGTCTCGACGATCTCGCCTTTTTGCAGCACGACGATGCGGTCGGCCTTTTCAATGGTGGACAGGCGGTGCGCGATGACCAGCGAGGTGCGGCCCTGCATCAGGGTTTCCAGCGCGGCCTGAACCTGGCGTTCCGATTCGCTGTCCAGCGCGGAAGTGGCTTCGTCCAGAATCAGAATGGGCGCGTTCTTGAGGATGGCGCGCGCAATCGCGATGCGCTGGCGCTGGCCTCCTGAAAGCTTTACGCCGCGTTCGCCGACCAGCGTGTTAAATCCCTCCGGCATTTCGCGTATGAACTCCATCGCATGGGCAGCCTGTGCGGCGGCAATGATTTCCGCTTCCGGCACCTCGCGCATCTGGCCGTAGGCGATATTGGCGGAAATCGTGTCATTGAACAGTACCACCTCCTGGCTCACCAGCGCGATGTTGGCGCGCAGGCTCACCAGCGTGAGATCAGCCAGGTCATGGCCGTCCAGCGTGATGCGCCCGCTGCCGGGCACGTAAAAGCGCGGTACCAGATTTGCCAGGGTGGTCTTGCCGCTGCCGGATGCGCCCACCAGCGCGACAGCCTGTCCTGCGGGAATTTCCAGGCAGATATCGCGCAATGCCAGCCGGTCACCCTGCTGGTAGGACAGGCTTACGTGCTCGAATCCTATCCGGCCGCTGGCGCGTCCTATGGAAATTTTACCGGTGTCGACTTCACCGGGTGTATCAATCAGGCCGAATATGCTTTCCGATGCCGCCAGCCCGCGCTGCAAAAACTCGCTGACCCCGGTCAGGCGCTTGATTGGTGCGGTCAGCATCAGCATGGCCGCAATGAAAGAGAGAAACCCGCCTACGGTGGTCTCGTCGCTGCGCGACTGCACCGTGGCGAGATAGACAATGACGGCCAATGCCATCGCGGCGATCATCTGTACCAGCGGCACATTGGCCGCCGCGGCCATCGTCTGCTTCATGATGTAGCGGCGCACCCAATTGGTCTTATCGCTGAACCGGTCATTTTCGTATTGCTGTCCGCCAAACAGCTTGACTACCTTGTGCGCAGCCACGCTTTCCTCTATCACCTGGGTGATATCGCCCATTGCACGCTGCGAATTCCGGCTGGCATCGCGCAGCCGGGCGTTGATGATTTTCAGGATGAACGCGATGACAGGCAGCATCACAAGACTCAGCAGCGTGAGTTTCCAGTTCAGATAGAACAGCCAGCCGAGCAGCCCGACGATGATGATGGAATCGCGAACCGAAACGGTCACGATGCTGGTGGCCGCTGCGGTCACCTGTGTCACGTCGAAAATCAGCTTGGAGATCAGGTTACCGGTGGCGTGATCGTCATAAAACCGCGTGGGCAGCGTCAGCAGCTTGTGGAACATTGCCTCGCGCAAATCCATCACAACCTTGTTGCCGACCCAGCCGATAGCATAGGTGCCGATGAATGAAGAGACTCCGCGCACGAAAAAAATCAGCAGGATGATCAGGGGTGCAAACGTGATGACGGTATTGTCTTTATGGACAAAGGTACCGTCCAGCATGGGCTTCAGCAAAGCCGGCAACAGAGGTTCGGTTGCCGCTGTCACCGCCATGGCGATGATGGATATTGCAAAGATGCGCCAATAGGGTTTGACGTAGCCGAGCAGGCGCAAATAGAGCTGGGTGCTGGTAAGATTCATGGCGCGCACTTTAGCAGAAAACACCCCATCCAGCTTCTTCCGGCCGGCAACGAGGAGTATCGGCGCAGGAATAGCCGGGGTTGAAACACGAACGGTTTTCATCGGGTGGGCAAAATATCTGATACGCTGCTTTTCAGATTCACAAGGCGGGATGACGCGATGGCGATTTACGCAGTGGGCGACATTCAAGGTTGTCATGCAGAGTTGGTGCAGTTGCTTGATCGAATAAATTTCGATCAGGTGGCGGACCAGCTCTGGCTGGTCGGTGACCTGGTAAACCGCGGGCCGGGTTCGCTTGAGGTATTGCGCATGGTCAAGTCGCTCGGTGACAGCGCGATCACCGTGCTTGGCAATCATGACCTGCACCTGCTTGCGGTCGCGGAAAACGCGGCGGAACTGCATCACACCGACACGCTGGACGAGATACTCAGCGCATCGGATCGCGACGAACTGCTGCACTGGCTGCGCAACCAGCGCCTGCTGCACGCGCAAGACGGCTTCGTGCTGGTACATGCCGGACTGTTGCCGCAATGGAGCGCGGCACAGGCAGAAAGTCTCGCGCATGAAGTCGAAACGGCGCTACGCGGCGACGACTACGCGATCTTCCTCGCGCGCATGTACGGCAATGCCCCGCACCACTGGGACGACAGTTTGACCGGCTACAAACGCCTGCGCGTGATCGTTAACGCCTTCACCCGCATGCGCATCTGCACCAAAGCAGGCGAGATGGAATTCAGATTCAAGGGCGAAGTGGAGAGCATCCCCGCAGGCTACCTGCCGTGGTTCGACATCCCGAAGCGCGCCAGCGCCAAATCAACGGTGATCTTCGGCCACTGGTCGGCATTGGGACTGAAGCTCACACCCAACGTCATCGCGCTGGATACCGGTTGCCTGTGGGGCGGTCCGATGACTGCGATCCGGCTGGAAGACCGGAAACTCTTTCAGGTGAGTTGCAATAACCCGGTGGCGAAGCACTGGTGATCAGCGAATAACCTCGATCAGTCGTTTAATCATCTGCTCGGCCTGCCGTGCATAGCCGCCGCCGAACAGGTTGGCATGGTTGAGGATATGGTACAGGTTGTATAACTCCTTGCGCGTGGCATAGCCTGCATCGAGCGGGTATGCGGCGCGGTAGGCGGTGTAAAAATCTCCGGAATATCCGCCGAACAATTCCGTCATTGCGAGGTCGCATTCGCGGTCGCCGTAATAGACTGCCGGATCGAAGATCGTCGGCGTGCCATCCACAAGAAAGGCGTGGTTGCCGCTCCACAGGTCGCCGTGCAGCAACGAGGGTCGCGGCGTGTAGTTGGCAAAGAAAGCCGGCAGCGCGTCCATCAGTTTTTCGCCCAGTCTTTGCAGCTGGCCGCCGTAGCCGTTCTGCGCTGCCAGCTTTAATTGAAAACCGAGACGCTGTTCGCGCCAGAAATCAATCCAGTTATCGGCCCATGCATTCGGTTGGGGTGTGGTGCCGATGAAATTGCCTTCCGAAAATCCAAATCTTTTTCCGGCACATCGGTGTAATGCCGCTAGCTGTTCACCGAGCCGTTTCGCATCGCCGCGCGAACCCAGCTCCAGATGTTCCATTACCAGATAACTTTGATCGCCCGCGTTGCCGTGCGTGATGGCTCGCGGCACGCGTACCGTATTCGTTGCGGCGATCACTTCCAGCCCTGCCGCTTCGGCAACGAACATAGGGTAATGACGCGCATCGTTGAGCTTGAGGAAATAGCGCGCGCCGTCCGTTCCATCCAGATGGTACGCTTCGTTTATGCTGCCGCCGCCGACAGGCGTCGTGGCAAGTATTACAAAAGGGCGATGTGTTGCATCTCGGATTGCTGATGCAACAGTGCCCCAGATGGACATCATTACAGCTTGATGGATTTGCCGAAGTGTTGTTCGTACAAACCTGCAATTTCGGCGCGGGTGTAGCTGTGGTTTTGTCCGCCGCGATTGGCAACCTTGAGCGAACCCATCAGCGAGGCGAGACGCCCGGTCGTTTCCCAATCCCAACCCAGCTGAATGCCATACAGCAACCCCGCGCGATAAGCATCGCCGCAGCCTGTGGGGTCGACGATGGCTTTAGGTTTGGGCGTTGGGATGGCGATCTGCTTTCCATCGGCATAGATCAACGAACCATCCGCGCCCAGCGTGACGATCAGCGCTTTCACGCGCTGGGCGATCTGGTCCAGTGTCTTGCCGGTTTTGTCCTGCAACATCCTGGCTTCGTAATCGTTTACGGTGACGTAAGTGGCCTGTTCGACGAACGTCAGCAGTTCTGCGCCGGAGAACATCGGCAAGCCCTGACCCGGATCGAACACGAAAGGGATGCCAAGGTCGGAAAATTCCGCCGCGTGCTGAATCATGCCCTCGCGTCCATCCGGTGAAACGATACCCAGTGCGACCTCTTTTGCTGCTGAGACGCTGTTCAGGTGCGATTGACCCATCGCACCCGGATGGAACGCGGTGATCTGGTTGTCGTCGAGGTCGGTGGTGATGAAGGCCTGCCCGGTGAAGTGGCCTGCCACATGCCGGATATGGGTTTGTGCCAGGCCGAGATTTTCCAGACGCGAGGTGTAAGGCGCGAAATCGTCGCCCACCGTGGCCATGATCAGCGGGTTTCCACCCAGCATGCGCAGGTTGTAGGCGATGTTGCCCGCGCAGCCGCCGTATTCGCGGCGCATTTCCGGTACCAGAAAGGCGACGTTGAGAATATGGATCTGTTCGGGCAGGATATGTTTCTTGAATTGGTCTTTGAACACCATGATGGTGTCGTAAGCCATAGAACCGCAAATCAGCGTATGCATCGTTAATATCCGGGCCATGTTGAATGGCCGGAATTGTAACATTACGCCGCCTCTGGCCATAAGCCGGAATTGCAAATCGCCGGAGCGTGTCGGTTGCCTAGCCGTTTGAAATCCACGATAATTTGCCCGTTGCTGGTGCGGTACGCCAAACAAATCACTACAGGGACTACTTCCTTTCCAGGGAACAACCCATTTAGGGTCCAATCCCAAACTTATAGTCACGATCACCGGCGAAATTATCCAGATGAATATCAATTTTCAGCGTGCGGTTGACCGATATGCGGGCGTGCCGATCTGTGCTTTGCTTTCGCTGGTGAACCGTGTCGTGTCGAACGAGCCCGACGGCACCCCCCCAAGAAATATACTGGTCATCCTGCTGTCCGAAATGGGCAGCCTGGTGCTGGCGCACCCGATGTTCATGCGCCTGAAGCAGCAATACCCGGAAGCGCAAATCCACGTGCTGATGTTTGCGAAGAACCGCGAAGTGCTTGATCTGCTCGGCGTGGTTCCGGCTGAAAACGTGCTGACGCTGGATGACGGTTCGCTGAAGGGACTGGTCGGAGACAGCCTCAAGGCGATCCGTCAGATGCACAGGCTCAAGATCGATGCGGTGATCGACTGCGAATTGTTTGCGCGCATCAGCAGCATTTTCTCCTATCTGTCCGGAGCGCCGCTGCGGGTCGGATTTCATCGCCATACCCAGGAGGGTTTGTATCGCGGTTCTTTCATCAACCGCCCGGTGTTGTACAACCCCTACCGGCACCTGACCCAGCAATTCCTGACGCTTGCTTCGGCGCTGGAATCGACGACCGATCCGGTTGCCAAGCTGCTTCCCACGCCCTATACCGGCAATACGCCGGTATTGGAATTTCCACGCGAGGAGCTGGTGGAAACCTACCGGGAACTGCATAATTTATTTCCGGCAATCAAGGACAAAAAGCTGGTGCTGATCTATCCGAGCGGCGGGATTCTGCCGATACGCGCGTGGCCGCTGAAGAGTTATTTTCAGCTGAGCAAAACCTTGCTGGACGAGGGCTATGCGGTCGGCGTGATCGGTTTGAAAGGTGACCGGGAAATCGCGCAGGCCGTCGTGGACCACTGCAAATCGCCGGTCTGCGTCAACCTGGCCGGCTATACCCGGTCGGTCCGGCACCTGCTCGCTGTGTTCCATCGCGCCGATCTGCTGGTCACCAACGACGGCGGCCCGGGACAGTTCGCCGCACTTACGCCGCAACTTCCCGCGATCATTTTTTTCGGGCCGGAAACGCCGGTGCTGTATAAATCGCTGGGCAACAATGCCTGGTGCTTCCACCGCCAGCTGCCCTGCTCACCCTGCCTCACCGCGTACAACCACCGTACCTCGCCGTGCGACGGCGACAACCAATGCCTGAAGCAGATCACGGTCGAACAGGTGCTGGCAAAAGCCCGCGAGATGCTTGCCATGAGAAAAGATATGCCGCCAAAAGATAACGCTGTGCAGGACAGGCAACCGGCATGAAGCGGATCACGCAGCACCCGCTGACGCTCTGGGTATTCAGGAAGCGTTTCATGAAATTCGCGACCGTCGGCGCGTCCGGTGTCGTGGTCAACCTGGTGGTGCTGTATCTGTGCAGGGAATTTCTGTTTGCCGCGATTCAATCAACGGCTATCCGGCTGAATGCCTCGCTGGCGGTCGCGATTTTCTTTGCGACCGTGAACAACTTTTACTGGAACCGATTCTGGACATGGGGCGACCGCACCCATCATCGCGACAAACACCTCGTGCTGCATTTCGGCCAATACGCGCTGGCTTGCTGGGTCGGCATGCTGGTGCAGGTGGTTTTGACCAATCTGTTCGTGATCTATATTCACTATCTGATCGCAAACGCGCTGGCCATCGTGATCGCCAGTTTTTTCAATTTCATGGTGAACAATTTCTGGACGTTCCGCAGCCACCAGCCGGTCGATGAAATCGCGCTTCCCGTTATTCCGGAGCCGGATATTGAGCAGGAAACCGGCAGCAAATGAAGCCGACCGAACCCGGCTTGCGCACGGCGTGGTATCTGCTGGCCTGCCTGCTGGCGGTGTTCATTTATTTCTACGGACTGGACAGCCAGCATATCCCGAAGAACGGCGACGAATATCCGTATGAGCACATCACCCGGCTGACCGCCGCCGCCGGCAAACTGCTGCCGCTGCAATCGCAGCTGGACCACATGCGCAATACCAAGCCGCCGCTGCTGTTCTGGCAGGGTATCGCATCGACCGATCATGGGAAAAAATGGACGCTGTGGGATTTGCGCTACCCCAGCGTGATCTACACCTTGCTGACCGCGGTGATGCTGTTCATGCTCGGACGAAAAATTACCGGCAAACTCGAGACCGGTTTTATTGCCGCGCTGACCTTCCTGGCCTTTTTCAGCACCTACCGTTTCGGCCGCCCGTTCCTGACCAATCCGCCCGAGGTGTTCTGGATATTCATGCCGTTTTTTGTATTGCTGTATTGGCAAAAGGCCTTTGCATCGCGCAGGCTGGTCCCGCTGCTGCTCGGCATGGCCATCGGCATCGGCTTCCTGTACAAATCCTTCGCGCTGGGCCTGCCGGTCGCGCTCGGCCTGTCCGGGTGGTACCTGCACCGGCGCGGCTATCGATGGTCCGAATTCCTGCGCAAGGATGCGCTGAAAGTGGCCATCGCGGTGTCGGTCGCGGTCGCGCTGTTCGCGATGTGGTTCGTGTTCGATCCTGATCCGCACGCGGTGTGGAAGGAATTCGTGGTGGGCGAAAACGTCGGCAAGTTCGATCCGCATGGGCCGGGCTACCTGTCGAAACTGCTGTGGGGCGGCTCCAGCATCTGGACCTATGCGCTGGCCTTCCTGACCAATCCCGGGGTGCTGACCTTCCCGGTCGTGGCGCTGTTTGTCGTCACCTTTAAACGGCGCAACCGGATGGGCGACGAAGAGAAATTGCTGTGGATCTGGATCGCCGCGATGTTCATCAGCTTCGTGTTGCCCAGCCAGCGTTCGGGCCGCTACCTGCTGGCGGCGATGCCCGCCGTCGCGCTGTTATGTGCGCTCAACTGGCAGCAGATCGGCCGCAAGGCCTTCATCGCCAGCCTGGTGCTGGCCGCCGCGCTGATCGCGGGGATTGCTTATCTCGCCGTGCGCCTGCAGGCAGGAAGGCCGGATATGCAGCTGTATCCGCCGGCGTTCTGGCTGCTGGTCTCGGGCGCTGGAATACTGGCGCTGCTGGCCATCGCGCTACCCGCCCTCACCCGGCCGCTGGTCAATGTGGCCGCATTATCGGCGCTGCTCTGCCTTGCCGCCTTCCTGCGCCCGTTCGACGGCGCTTTGGGCAGTTACAGCCAGCAGGCACAGCGCGATGCCGTAGACAAGGAGGTCGGCGTGCCGTGCAATTTCAGGGCAATGGACGAGGGCTACCGCTTCATCCTGCCCGGTGCCGCGATCAGCGGCTACAGCGAGGATCAGCATCTCACTGCGAGTCAGCTTGCGGCGCGCTATCCGATGTTCGCGGTGCAGCTGGCGCTGAATGACAGCGCGCTGAACGGCGGCTGCACCGAATGCAAAATCATCGGCCAGCGGCTGGATATACGCGGCCGCCAGAGTTCGGCGGAGCTGAAGGAAATGTTCCTGCACGGCAAGGTGTTCGAACATCTTTTTGTCAGGGAAGTGTTGATGGAGTCGCCTGCGGGCAGCAAAGTCATGCCCGAGCAGACTCCCGGGCAGGTATGCCGCTGATGATTTATTCAGGCGATCAAAAAAATGCGCGCCGCCTGCTTTTGGCTCTGGTGGTCGTTGCGTTCGCTGCCGCTTTCTACAAAGTTGCGCATCATCCGGGCGCGGCTTCTTTTCAGATGCCTGACACCCTGCGGAAAAATGAGTCGTCGCAAACCGGCAGCAGTGCGCCGGAATTCCACACCGACTTCGTCTCCACACAGCAGAATATCTCCACACATGCGGCGTCGCTGGTCGAACTGGGCGACGGCCGCATCCGCGCATTCTGGTTTGCCGGCAGTCGCGAAGGTGCACCGGACGTCGTGATACGCACTGCGGTGTTCGATCCGGCAAAAAATACCTGGAGTCCGGAACGCAGCATCGTCAATCGCATAGACACGGAGCGTGCGCTGCTGCGCTATGTGAAGAAGATCGGCAATCCGGTCGCGCAGCGCGCGCCTGACGGCAAACTATGGCTGTACTACGTGACCGTATCGCTGGGCGGCTGGGCGGGCAGCTCAATCACCGCGATCACGTCGACCGACGACGGGGCAACATGGGGTCCGGCGCGGCGCTTGATCACCTCCCCGTTCATCAATATCAGCACGCTGATCAAGGGCACGCCGTTCCTGTATAGCGACGGCACGATGGGGCTTCCGGAATATCACGAGTTCATCGGCAAATTCGGCGAACTGTTGCGCATCGGCGGCAGCGGCAAGATCATAACCAAGCAACGATTGAGCTCCGGGAAATCAACGCTGCAGCCGGTGGTGCTGATAACAAGTCCGCAGCAGGCATTGGTGCTGATGCGCCGTTCCGGCAACAGTCCCAAGCGCGTGATCTCGACCAGGACCGACGATGCCGGGCAGCACTGGAGTACGCCGATACCCACCACGCTGGCCAATCCGGACGCCGCGATTTCGGGCGTGGTTTTGCCTGACGGGAAGATGCTGGTGGTACTGAACAACATCGAGGACGGCCGCGATGCTTTGTCGCTGGTGGTTTCAGCGGACGGCGGGGCAAGCTGGAAAAAGGTTTATCAACTGGAAGACCAGCGCGGCCAGCCCACCGACCCTGTCCACTTCGGAAAAATCGCCGCCAAGCTTGCCAAGGCCACCGATGCCGGCATTACCGACCCGGGCGCTTATGCGAAATCCGCGCAGCGCAACAAATGCATCGGACAGCATTGCGACTATGAGTTCTCCTACCCTTATCTGATCCGGGCGCATAGCGGCGACTTCGATCTGGTCTATACCTGGAATCGCAGCTTCATCAAGCATGTCCGGTTCAACCGCGCCTGGCTGGATCGGCGCACGGAAAACGATGCCGAACTTCACTGACCTGACCGGGCTGGCCGGCGTTGCCGTCGCGGCAGCGGCTGCGGTGCTGCTGTTGCCGGGCATGGCGAAACTTGCCAGGTCGCGACTGGCCATGCTGCAGGCGGCGGTGTTCGCGCTGATGCTGATCCCGTTCGGCGGCATGCCGGCGGCTGCCTATCTGCGCGGCATGGCCGGCGACCTGAGCATCACCACGCTGGTACTGTTGAGTTGCGCGATGCTGCGCCCGTGGTGCGGCTGCGCTGCGGTTCAGGCCAGGAACCGGCTTGCGCTGTTGGGCCTGATCGCGCTCGCTGCGCTCGCGCTCTATCCGATGGCTTTGGGTGCCGGTGTATATGATTCCTATCAGCTTGGCTACGGCAATCTGCAGTTCGTCGTTGTGCTGCTGTTGCTTGCACTGGCAGCGTGGTTCCGGGGATATGCAATGATTACGCTGTATATCGCGTTGGCCACGCTGGCCTGGGCGGTCGGCTGGTATGAATCCGACAATCTATGGGAGTATCTGGTCGACCCGTTCGTGGCTATCTATGCGCTGGCATCGATCATGATTTTGTGTGTGAACACGCTGCTGAAATTGCAGCGAGGCCGCTCGCGCTGATTGCAGCGCGGGTTGCCGTATTTGGATATGATGGCCATACCTGCGGGCAAGCCTGCCAAGTGCAAAGGTTGAATCGAACCGTGTTTTCCATACCAAAAATATTCGAAGGGAAACCCGACCACCCACTGTTCGACGTGAAGGAGGCCGGGCGGCTGCTGGCCGAGTTGCCCGTGGACGATCCCTACAAGGCGCTGGAAGAAATTACTTCCTGGCTGGATTCAGTCAAGGACGCACCCGGTTTCCGCCCCGAGGTGCGCGCGAAAATCATCATGTTGCTGGATGAAACGGGACAGCCTTTATATGCGGGGCTGTTGCATCTCTATCTCGGTGCACCGCATTTGCAGGATTTCAAGGGCAAGCATCTGTGGCAGGGCCTGCACGGATTTATGAAGATGTTGTCCGAGGCTTATTCCGTTTGTGTTCACGAATATCGGCAGGTGGAAAAAAAATCCTTCGAGCACAAAGAGCTCATACCGGTGATATGCGTCCGGCTGCTGCGCGGGGTTGCCGAGCAGATGAAGCTGCAGTTGATGCACTATGTGGATATTGAACAGACGGTCTGGGACCGGCTGTGCGGTTGTTACAATTTTGCCGAAGCCGGCCAGTTTGCCGACAGCATGGTTTTCGCCTACCCAAAACAGGTGATCCATGTCAGCCCGCGGCGGGAGTTGTTGCGGGCGCTGATGTTTCATGAATCTTCGCCCGGCACGCTGGCGCCGGACCAGATTGAAGTGTGTTTCCGCATCGCCGGCCGCATGGTCAGTTTTTTCGATTTCAAGGATGCGCCTGATCCGGATTGCGGGTATTGCTTTGATCTGGCCGAACCGGACGTACCCAGGCGTGTGGATGCAAATCTCCGGATAACAGCCACGATGCGCTTTTTCGGGGCTGGCAAGGCGATCCAAAAAGTGGCGGATATCATCGCACAGCACGAACACGGTCTGATCCAGCAAGAACAGCGCTTCGGCAGCGAGTTCACCCCGGGCGGCAAATTGACCGTGCTCAAACATTTGCGGCTGTATTGGGACAAGGATCAGCAGCACCGCCACCAGGAGCGCAGAAGCATCAACTCCGCCATTGACGTGGTTCATGGTTTCCGGACGATCAGCAAACTGGTTGAGCGCATGGATATCGATAATGCGCAGAACATATCCGAAAAGGATGCGGTTGCGTTGAAGGAACGTTCCGCGATCAATCTTGCCGCTGATAACGACGAGGTCGATTACTCCACCGAAAACTGGATCGTGACGGATCTGAGTGTCGATGGAATTGGCGGGATGATTCCGAATAACGGGGGTGATTGGGTAAAGATCGGCGACCTGTGCGGCCTCAAGGCCGGAAACAGTACAATATGGTGGATCGGCATGATACGCAGGCTGCATACCGATACCAAGGGTGCGGTGCATGTGGGGATCGCCATGCTTGCAAAGAAGCCTCTCTCTGTGTGGCTGCGCACACTTGGCAAGGGCACTGAAAAAGTGTCCAACTGGGAGACCAGTTCCAGCTCCTTTGAATACGATTATCTGCCGGCCATCCTGTTGCCGGATGCGAGCAACTCATATGCGAACGCGACAATGCTGATGGAGTCGGGCAACTACGTTCCGGAAACGCTTTATGAAGTGATGCTGGGAGAAAAAAGTCGCGATATCAAGCTCACCGACCTGCTGGCAGAGGGCGAAGACTACGAACAGATCGGCTTTCAGTGGCTTAATGCCGCGCATTCATAATTTGAAATGCCACGCCGGCGTTCGCTCATCCAATTAGAACAGAGCAGGATAAATAACCAGTCCCCAAACCACCAGCGCGTTCACGATGCTTATAAACACCGCCGCGCTGGCGATATCCTTGGCGCGTTTGGCGAGCGGGTGCTGTTCCAGCGAGGTGTGATCGACCGCGGATTCGAGTGCGGAATTGAGCAACTCGACAATCAGCACCAGCAGGATGCTGGCGATCATCACGGCCTTGCCGAGCGTGCTGGAAGGCAACAACAGTGCGGTGGGTATCGCGGTCGCTGCGACCGCCACTTCCTGGCGGAATGCATCTTCGTGCTGCCATGCGGCGCGCAGGCCCTGCAGCGCGATACCGGTCGCGCGCCAGGCGTGGGTCAAACCGAAGCGGTGCTTGCCGGGACTTTCCACGTTAACGCTCTTGCATCAGGAATCGGCATACGACTCGACAGGCGGGCAGGAACAAATCAGATATTTGTCCCCGCGCACATTATCGATGCGGCCGACACTGGGCCAGAATTTGTTGTTTCTGACCCACTTCAACGGAAATGCCGCCTGTTCGCGGGTATAGGCATGCTGCCAATCATCGGCGACGACCGATCTGGCGGTATGCGGCGAATTTTTCAGCACATTGTCCCCGCGGTCCGATTTTCCCTCAACGATGGCGGCTATTTCCTCGCGTATCGAAATCATCGCGGCGCAAAACCTGTCCAGCTCTTCCTTGGATTCGCTTTCGGTCGGTTCGACCATCAGGGTGTCGGCTACCGGGAACGATACGGTGGGGGCGTGATAGCCATAATCCATCAGGCGTTTGGCGATGTCGCCCACCTCTACACCGGCGTCGCGTTTGAACTCGGCACAGGCCAGGATCATTTCGTGCGCGCAACGGCCATTCTTGCCGCTGTACAAAGTCGGGTAGTAATCCTTCAGGGATTCCTTGATGTAATTGGCATTCAGGATCGCGATGCGCGTGGCCTCTGTCAGGCCATCGCCGCCCAGCATCTTGATGTAGCCATACGAGATCAGCAGGATCAGCGCGCTGCCGAACGGGGCAGCGGATACCGCATGTATCCCCTGCTCTCCGCCGGTCTTGAACAGTGTGTGGCCTGGCAAAAACGGCGCCAGATGTTTCGCGACGCCGATCGGGCCCATGCCGGGACCGCCGCCGCCGTGTGGAATGGCGAAGGTCTTGTGCAGATTCAGATGGCAGACATCCGCCCCGATGCTGCCCGGGCTGGTGAGGCCGACCTGCGCGTTCATGTTGGCGCCGTCCATGTAGACCTGGCCGCCGTTTGCGTGGATGATCCCGGTGATCTCGCTGATGCTTTCCTCATAGACGCCGTGGGTGCTCGGGTAGGTGACCATCAGACAGGCCAGATTATCTTTGTGCTGTTCGGCCTTTTCGCGCAGATCCGCCAGGTCGATATTGCCCTGCTTGTCGCATTTCACCAGCACGATCTTCAATCCGCACATCGCGGCGCTGGCCGGATTGGTGCCGTGCGCAGAGGTCGGGATC
>CAZCKZ010000018.1:0-3498 GCA_964499395.1 uncultured Gallionella sp.
GTGCCTTCGCCGGCCTGAACTTCGACCTGCCCGCCACCAAAGAGGCGGTGCGTTACGCCCATGCGCGCGGCAAGAAAGTATTTCTCGCGCTGAACACCTATCCGCAGGCTGCCAACTGGCAGCGCTGGCAGGAGGCGGTGGACAATGCGGCGGAAGCGGGCGTGGACGCCGTCATTCTCGCGGATGCGGGGCTGATGCGTTATGCCTCGCGAACCTATCCCGAGCTGCGCCTGCATCTCTCGGTGCAGGGTTCGGCCACCAATTACGAGGCAATCAATTTCTACCATGAACATTTCGGTATCCGCCGGGCGGTATTGCCGCGGGTGCTGTCGCTGCCGCAGGTCGAGCAGCTGGTGCAGCGCACCCCGGTGGAAATCGAGCTGTTCGGTTTCGGCGGCCTGTGCGTGATGGTGGAAGGGCGTTGCGTGCTGTCTTCCTATATCACCGGCGAATCACCCAATACCGCCGGGGTGTGTTCCCCGGCCAAGGCGGTGCGCTGGCAGCAAACCCCCAAGGGTCTCGAATCGCGCTTGAACGGCGTGTTGCTGGACCGCTACGGCGACGGCGAAAACGCGGGCTACCCGACCTTGTGCAAGGGGCGCTTCGACGTCAACGGCGAAACCTATTACGCGATCGAAGAGCCGGTCAGTCTCAACACGCTGGAGCTGATTCCGCAGATGATGCGTATCGGCATATCCGCCGTCAAGATCGAGGGCCGCCAGCGCAGCCCGGTGTATGTGGAGCAGGTGACCAGGGTATGGCGTTCGGCCATCGACAGCGCGATGCGCAATGCCGAAAGCTATGCGGTCGAACCCGCCTGGATGAACCAGTTGAACAAACTTGCCGAGGGGCAGCAGCACACCCTGGGCGCCTATCACCGCCCCTGGAAGTAAATTGGAAGCACCAGAATGCCAGAATGAAAGACCCGACATGAAACTTGCACTTGGCCCCGTCCTCTACTATTGGCAACGCGATGCGCTGTTCGAATTTTACGAGCGTATCTCGGCAGCGCCGGTGGATATCGTCTACCTCGGCGAGACGGTATGCTCCAAGCGCCATAATTTTCGCCTGGATGACTGGCTGGAAGTGGCAAAAAATCTTGCCGCGTCCGGCAAGCAGGTGGTGCTGTCCACCCAGGCGCTGGTCGAATCCGAGTCCGACCTCAAAACGCTGCGCCGCCAGGCGGAAAACGGCAGCTACATTGTGGAAGCCAACGACATGGGAGCGGTGCGCCTGATGTCGGGAAAGCGCTTTGTCGCCGGCCCGCATATCAATACCTACAATCCCGAGACGCTGGCTCTGCTCGCGGAATTGGGCGCGCAGCGCTGGGTGATACCGGTGGAAATGTCCCGCCAGATGCTGACCGGCATGCTGGCCGCCAAACCGCAAGAAATGGAGACCGAAGTGTTCGCCTATGGCCGCCTTCCGCTGGCCTTCTCCGCGCGCTGCTTTACCGCGCGCCATTACAACCTGCCCAAGGATGACTGCCAGTTCCGCTGCCTCGACCACGCCGGCGGGTTGACGCTGAAGACCCGCGATGGGCAACCGTTCCTCGCGTTGAACGGCATCCAGACACAGTCATCCAGAATCTATAATCTGGTGGTGGAACTGGAAGGCATGGAGCAACTGGGTGTGGATGTGGTGCGCGTCAGCCCGCAGCCGTTCCATACCGAAAAGATACTTGCGCTATTCCGGCAAAGACTCGAAGGCAAGCTGTCCGGCTCCGAGGCCGGACAGCAGATGGCGCGATTGATGCCCGACGAAGCTTGCGACGGATACTGGCATGACCGGCCGGGCATCGAGCAGGTGAGCACGCCCGGCCAGACGATGTTTGACCGGCCACAATCAACCACGATGTAAGGAAATAAAATGGAACAGCCTGCATTCAACTTTCCAAAACCCATCGCGACGCTGGTTTCCCTGCTGCCGACTTTTCCGCCCTCCTTGGCTTTTACCAAGGTGCTCAATCTGGCGCTGGACAGGATCATCCTCGCCGAAAACCTGCAACCGTTGCACGGCAAGCAGATTGCGATCTTCGTCAAAGACTTCGGACTGAACTTGTACTTCATCATTGATGCCGGAAAATTCACACCGACCCGCTCCGGAAAAGTGCCGGATCTGACTATCAGCGCCACCGCTCAGGATTTCTATCTGCTGGCCACCCGCAAGGAAGACCCGGACACGCTGTTTTTCAGCCGCCGTTTGATGGTGGAGGGGGATACGGAGCTGGGACTGGTTGCAAAAAACACGCTGGATGCAATCGAGTTGCCAAAATTCGATGCCGCCTTGTTGTCGCCACGCAACGTGATGAGCAGAATAAAATCGCGTTTGTTTCAGGGCTGATTCGGGATTTCGCAAGCCAATGCAGTCCCTGTATTTTTAAGCGGAAAACAATCCGGACACTGATCGCTTTAATTTTATGACAACAAAGCATAAAATATACGTACCCGTAAAAAACCCCACGCCTTTGGTAGCGCAGAATCGCGATTTACTCGGGCGCACCTTTTTTGAAGGGGTGCGCCGCGCCGATAGAACCGTGGCCGGTACACTGCAAACCTGCAGCCCGCAATTCCATCTTGTTGGCTGGAACTACCTTTATTATCGCAGGTACAAAGATATCACCAAGGATATCCCCTGGATCGATGCCCTGATCAACAAGCATGGCCCCACAGAGCAGGACATGCGCGATGCCCATTCCTGGAACATCTGGCTGAGCCGTTTCGTGCTGACGCTTGCAGATCACATTCCATTGCTGTTGCGAATGCTGCCCGAAGAAGTGCGAAGCACTGCCAATGAGATCGACCGCTATTTCAATAATATCGATGGTGTTGGCAGCAAGATTCGCGATCTGTTAAAGCAGACACTGCGCCCGATGCTCGAGCAACAGGAAGATGTGCTGTTGATCGGGCACAGTCTGGGTACTGTGATTGCCTACGATACCTTGTGGGAGTTGTCGCATCTGGACGGCGTAACAGGGAAAGTGGATTTTTTGACACTCGGCAGCCCGTTGGGAATGCATTACATTCAACGTCGCTTGCTGGGCATGAATAACCATGGCGAAAAAAGTTATCCCGGCCTGATCCGCCGCTGGATAAATTTTTCAGCCGAGGGCGATGTGGCTGCGCTTAATCAACATCTGAATGAGAGTTTTCAGCCGATGCTGGAACTGGGTCTGGCAGAGTCCATCGAAGATCATTGCCATGGCATCTACAACTTCTTCCGCAACGATATAGGCCTGAATTGCCATCGTTCATACGGCTACCTGGTGAGCCCTGCTGTGGGAAGCGTTATTGCGGATTGGTGGAAACATTGATCTGCGCCAATGAATGAAGAAGAGGCAGCGTCTAAAGATCAGCGTTTGGTGTAAGTGCCGCCCCAGACAAATTCTTTCAGTATCGCCATTTCGGAAGAAGAATGTTCCGCACTCTTTTGCAGATTTTTGTTCTCTGCCTTCAGGAAATCAAGGCCACCATAGAACAACTTCCCCCCGACCTCAAG
>CAZCKZ010000018.1:3508-14587 GCA_964499395.1 uncultured Gallionella sp.
GCCTTCAGAAAATCAAGCAGGAACTTTATCTTGATATGGGTCCTGACCCGGGCCGATACGATGGGTGCGCTGATGGGTTTGTGGATGAAATCAGACGCACCGACCGCAAAGCCCCGCTCTTCATCTTCGATATCGGTTTTTGATGTAATGAAGATTACCGGGACATCCGCAAGCCGGGCGTTGGCCTTGAATTGGCGGCAAATTTCGAAACCGTCGATCCCGGGCATCATGACATCGAGCAGTATCAGGTCGGGAGGATTGGCAAACGCATATTCAAGTGCCTGGGTGGAATCGCTGAACATCTTCAAGGAATAATCTTTCGACAAAACCGATTCCATTATCATCAGATTTTCGGGGGCATCATCTACAACCAGAATTCTGGGATGATTTTTAGGCTCTTCCATTTTGTTCTCCTGAAGTACGATTGCACATGCCTATCTATTTACACCGGGCGATTTGCACCGGGCCAGGCCGAATATGCGGAATCAGTCAGCGTACAGCGTGTCGCATCGCTGGCAAATGAGGATATAACACCATTTTGGATTACGCAATCCACATATCACATCCTGATCGGGCATGCCCAATTCTAAACGATTTCATTTTCGCAAGACCGTTCGTTATGATAATAATGTCGGTCAAATACACTAGAATGTCCGGGTTGCGATGCCAATCGCCCGGAATTGTTCGATGAATGGAAAAATTGTTTTCTTTCAGCAAGGAATGCATCATGGCCAAAAGAAATTACTTGATAGCTGCACTTGGCATTTTTGCATGTGTTGCCAATACAGAAGCAGCCGGTATTGACCAGCCCCAGGTCACATTTGGCGGGTTCGGTTCGCTGGGTATCAGCCATTCCACCATGAGTTCGGGGGACTATGTTGTCGACGGCGGGATCCCGAAAGGTCCGGGCCTGAGCGATTTTCTGTCGACGACAAACGACAGCCGGATTGCGGGACATATGGCAGCCCAGATGTCGCCAAACGTTTCGGTCGTGATACAGGTTGATTCGGAATATCACACCGGGAATTCGTACGCCCCGGAAGTCGAGTTTGTCAATGTGAAATATGTTCTCACGCCCGATGCCTATGTCCGGGCCGGGCGCATTGCATTGCCGACATTTCTGGAGTCCGAGAATCGGGATGTCGGCTATACCTATGCATGGATTCATCCGCCTGTTGAGGTTTTCCGCCAGGAACCGGTCTCACACGCCGATGGTTTTGATGTCAATTACCAGCTAAATAGTGGCGCGGTAGCGCATTCCATCAAGGCCCTGTTCGGCAGGACCTCGGTTGAAACGAATGATTCACCGTTGGGCAATGGGTTGTCATCAAAAAATATGTGGGGAATTTTCGATACGTCCGAATATGGCCCGGCAACCTTCCACGCCGGCTACCTGCAACGCGATTCCGATTCCGGATATTTCCTGGCCGGCCAGTCCGGAGCATGGGTGAAAGACAAAGATCTGTCCTTTGGGGTGCAATATGACCCGGGCGACTGGTTCGCGATGTCCGAGTGGATACAGCGCAAATCAACCTACAAGACCAGCGCGATGTATGTCAGTGCCGGATATCGCGTGAAACAATTTACCCCCTACCTGACCTACGCGCTTAACAGCCAGGGTTCATTTCTTCCGGGTTTCCCCCCGCCATCGCCGGAAGCGATTCAGCTGGCAACCAGGGCGCAGCACACGACCAGCCTGGGTGTGCGATGGGATTTCATGAAAGATACCGATTTCAAATTTCAGCTCGATCAGGTGAAACTCAGTGACAACTCGAATGGCTTCCTGGCCAATGTGCCGGCCAACGTCAGTCTGTATGGATCGAAGTTTTATGTGATTTCTGCAGTAGTTGATTTCATATTCTAGACACGATGGATTACTTGAAACCACCCCCAATCGTTCGCAATTTCCTGACACTTATGCTGCTTCTGGCAATGGTTGCCGCGAGTGCGCATGCAGAAGTGGTCGTCATCGTATCCGCCAGGAGTCCCGTCACCAGCCTGACGGCTGAACAGACCGCAAGAATCTTCCTCGGCAAAACCACCACATTCCCGAATGACGGCGAAGCCTTTCCAGTCGACCAGGCCGAAGGCAGCGAAATCAGGAATGAGTTTTATGCCAAAGTGGTCCACAAGAATCCCACACAACTCTCCGCATACTGGGCAAGAGTCATATTCACCGGCAACGGCAAGCCACCCGTGGAGCTGGCAGGCAACGTGACCGTCAGAAATGTCGTCGCAAAAAACAGGAATGCTATCGGATATATCGACAAACGATATGTAAACAGGAGTGTCAGGGTCATTTTGAACCTTGAAAAAAATGACTGAACTGATCAATAAATTAGCCAGCTATTCACTCACCTGGAAATTGCTGCTGGTGCCGGTGATTGCCACGTTGAGCTTTGCCGCATATCTGGCCTATTCATCCCAGGTGATGTCGGAAGGGGATCTGGTCCTCAAAGAACTTCGTGATATTGATTATCCGATACTCGATGAGGCCGAGAAAAATCTCAACGCTTACATGAGTGTTGTGGATGCGCTCAACACGGCAGCGGCTACCGGGGAGTCTGATTTCCTGGATATTGCCAACGGCAAGGCGTCTGAAATACAGGGCCGCTATCAGAAATTGAAAAAGCTGGACACCGTGCACAGCAGCAAGCTTGCCAAGCTGGAGGCCGACTTCAATAACTACTTTAACCTGGCGATAGATGTGGCCACCCGGATGACGGCAAGAAAGGAAATGCCCGGCGAGCAACAGATAATAAAGATGCGGGCTTTGCGTGACAACTATCTGGCCGAGGCCAGGGAATACAAGGCCGATACCGAACGGGACTACCACAGGGATGTGGCCATCGCGATCGAAAGATCGGAACACGCGCAGAACTGGGGTGTGGGAATCGGCTCATTCATGCTGCTGGTCATCGCACTGCTTACCCTGCGGGTTACACGCGGTATTCTGGTGCTGGAAAAACATGTGGCGGAACGGAACAGGCTGCTGGTGTCGGTCAATCAGGAACTTGAAAATGAAATCTATAAGCTGAAAGCGGCCGAGGAAGCCAAACACCAGGCAGAGGCGGCCAAGAGCGAGGCAGAAACAGCCAACCAGATCAAGGATGAATTCCTGGCAAATATGAGCCATGAAATCCGCACCCCGATGAATGCAATCATCGGTCTGAGCCATCTTTGCCTGCAGACGGCAATGTCGGGGAAACAGCAGGATTACCTGAAGAAAATCAATGTTTCGGCAAAATCGCTGCTGAGGATACTGAATGACATTCTCGATATCTCGAAAATAGAAGCGGGAAAAATGGAGATCGAACACATCACCTTCGAGCTGGAGGAGGTGATGGGCAATGTGGCCACGATCGTGGGTAATCGGGCGCACGAGAAAAAACTCGAATTCCTGTTGCAAACCACACCGGACGTACCCCAGTTGCTGATAGGCGACCCGCTGCGGCTCAGCCAGGTGCTGATCAATCTGGCCGGCAATGCGGTCAAATTCACCGATCACGGCGAGGTGATCGTTCGTGTCGCCCGGGCGAGGGAGACGAGTGAAGAGATCGTTCTGCGTTTCAGCGTGATCGACACGGGAATAGGTATGACGCAGCAGGAAATCGACAAACTGTTTCAGCCGTTTACCCAGGCTGATTCCAGCACCACCCGAAAGTTTGGCGGAACCGGCCTGGGGCTGACGATCAGCAAACGCCTGGTCGAAATGATGGGCGGAAGGATCTGGGTCGAAAGCAACCCGGGGTATGGTTCGAGATTCATCTTCGTCGCGCGTTTTCAAAAACCGGCAAAGCAACTGGACTACAGACAGGCGGCAATAAACGACTTGCGGGGGCTGCGTGTTCTGGCGGTGGATCAAAGCCAGAACAGCCTGCAAATCCTGAAGGGCTACCTGGAATCATTCGATCTCGAGGTGGCGACTGCCGGCAACAGCGAAGATGCGCTGAACATGGTAAGCAGGGCGAACGAGGAAAAGAATCCCTTTGGCCTGGTCGTCATAAACTGCAAGCTCCCGGAGATGGACGGTATCGATCTGGCACGGAAGCTGCACGAAATCACATTCTTGAGCTTCAGACCGAAAGTTTTGATGATCACTTCCAGCGACCAGGATGAATTGATGCTGAAAATTGATGACCAGATGGTGGACGGCATACTGGCAAAACCATTCCAGCAAAGCAAGTTGCTCGATGCGGTCAGCAAGGTTTCCGGCAGGAGTGTGTTGTCCTCGGGCAGGTTCAAGATCATCAATGAACAGCTGAACCCGGAAGTGATTTCCCACATTCGCGGGGCACGCCTGCTGCTGGCCGAGGACAATGACATTAACCGGCAGGTTGCGGAGGAGATGCTTGAAGGATTCGGCATCGATGTAACGACCGCAGAAAACGGAGAGGAAGCCATCGCGCTTCTGGCAGCGGAAGAATTCGATGGCGTACTGATGGATATGCAGATGCCGGTGATGGATGGTGTCACCGCCACCCGGGTAATACGGAAGAACCCGCGTTTTTCCGAATTGCCCATCATCGCGCTGACTGCCAATGTGATGGTCAGCGAACAAAACGAATTTCTGGAAGCCGGAATCACCGATTACATCGGCAAACCGATCGATCCGTACCGTATGGCGACAACGCTCGCGAAATGGGTGCGCCCGAAAAGGACTGCGGGAGAAACCCCGGTGAAACCAACGGAGCAGAAATCAGAATCCGGGGCCGAACCCCTGCCAGACCTGCCCGGCATCAGCGTGGCCGAAAGCGTTCGCCGGATAGGCGGGAACGTGGCCCTTTATTTCACCCTGCTAGACAAATTCCGGGTAAAAGAGCGCGACATCGCGGCGCGTATCCGGGAGGCGCTGGCCGCAGACGACCCGGCTACATCGGAAAGGCTGGCGCACACCCTGCGGGGCACCGCAGGAACGCTCGGCGCAAAAATCCTGCAAGATCTGGCTGCATCGCTGGAAAGCAGCATCCACAAAGCGGAATTCGGCGAAGTCGATTCCTTGCTTGAACGGATCGAGCAGGAGCTATCCGCATTTATCGCCTCGATAGATCATGCGCTTGAGAAACGCCAACCTTGAACGGATAGTGGCGCAGAACCGGAACGTTTCCGGCCGGTCCAATCTGCAGTTTGGCAACGGGATAGTTTTAAAATATGTCAGGCGGATCCGGTTCATCGCCGTGTGGCAGTCGATTTGATGAATGCCCGAAATTAAGGAGAAAAAAATGGAAGAGTCTGCTGTACGCCCCACAATACTGGTGGTGGATGATGCCCCTGAAATTCTGATGATAATCGAATCGGTATTGGCGAAAAATTATTCGCTGAAATTATTCAGCGATTCCAAGGAAGCCCTGGATTACGCATTTGCCAACCCGCCCGACCTGATACTGCTCGATATCATGATGCCGAATATCGACGGCCTCGAAGCGTGCCGTCGCATGAAAGCCAATCCGAAACTTGCGGATATACCGGTCATCTTCATTTCCGCAAAAAACGAGGACGAATACGAGGAGTATGGATTTTCGGTCGGCGCATCGGATTTCATACACAAGCCCATCAACGCGCCGATATTGCTTGCACGCGTCAATACCCATCTCAAGATCAAGCTGGTGATGGATTACCTCAGGAATGAAAACGCACGTTTGCAGGACAGCAAAAAACCGTCATCTTCCGAGCTGTTGAAAGTGATCAAGACGCTTTGGGATAATCCGTTCATCAAGTTCTGACTGCTGCGTCATCCCGGCAAGGCAGGAAAAGTTGCCGGGCGGAATTGCTGCCGCGTCAGAACCAGATTTCCGGATAGCGTCTCGATGCCGGAATGTTGTTGACCAGTAACGCCACTATCAACAAGATCAGCGGGCCCGCGGTAGCGGGCATCAGCACATACCAGAACCCCAGACTGTGGATTTTTGCGGAACCGATCACCGCGATCAGCGCCGTGGCGCCCCCTGGCGGGTGCAGCGTCCGGGTGGCATGCATCAGGGCGATCGCGGTGGCAACCGCCACCGCTTGCGCGAGCCATGGATAAGGGTGAAGCAGCTTCCAGCAGGCAACACCGACGATTGCCGAGAGTATGTGCCCGCCCATCAGATTGCGCGGCTGGGCCAACGGGCTGCGCACCGCGCCATAAAGCAGCACGGCAGTGGCACCGAATGAACCGATCATCATCGACAGGTCGGTTCCTTCGAAAAACAAATGACCCACGCCGGCCACCGCGGCAATGCCCAGAAAGGCACCGATCCAGGACCAGATGATTTCGGCGCCGCTTACCCGCGGTGGGCTGCCGCGGGTGGAGCCGCGCATCTTGCGAAAGTATTCGGTGATTTTCATTGCAGGTTTTCCGGTTGATAGGCGTTTATAAAATCCTTGCGCAGCAGCAGGCCGAGCAGCCTGCCATCACCGTCCACGACGGGCACGCTGCGACCTTGATGTTGGCGGAATGCAGCAACGGTTTCCGCGAATCCGGCATCCTTGCCCACCGTTATGGCGGGGGAGGTCATGGCCTGGCTCACCGGCGTCTCATGGCAACGGTGACTGAGTTCGAATTCCTCGTCCAGCATGCTCAGCAGCAATTGCAGAAAGGTATCGACATTGAGCCGCCGGAGAAAATCGTTTTCGGTGAGCATCCCTATCACACTGCCGCTTTCATCAACCACCGGAAGCGCCTTGTAGCCGGACCTGACCAGCGCTTTTGCCGCCTCGTCGAGAGGCATGCCGGGAAGCAGCGGTTCAATTCCCGCACGCATCAGGTTTCCCGCCCTGAAATTGCCGAATAGACGGCCCAGCGCATGGCGATGGGCCAGGTGATAGATTGTCCTGAAATCGTCCGTCGAGATATCGAGGTAACCGGGAATGTGCTGCATCGCATCCAGGATATCGCTATCAGTCAGTTCCATCTCCGGCACTTCATTGCCGACAGAATCGGTGTCGGGGTTATTGTTCGGGATATCCTGCATGGCGAAAAAATTAACCGTAAAAATGTATGATGAATACATATATTAACGGATATGTTTGCAGATGCACAATCCGGATTGCGGGCTTCACGCCTGCCGGCACGATTTCAAATATGCGGACGCATACATTGGTGCGGGGTTCGATGAGTCAATCGCTGTCGAAAACCCGCATGCGTGTATTAACAAAACTGACTTCAGAGTCCGTTAGAATGGCAGCCGGCGGCATTGATAATCGATATTTCATCTTGTTCAACTATGGGAGGCCGGCATGGCAAACAGTTCATCATCTGCAACAAAAATTCTTGGCATCGTTCTGGTGGTTGCCGGCGTTGCCCTGGCATTCTGGGGGTATCGCTTGTCCGGTACGGTCGGGTCCCAGATAACGCACGCGCTTACCGGTTCCGAGTCGGACCAGGTGATGCGTTTCTATGTCGGCGGCGCGGCCAGTTTTGTTGTTGGCATTTTCCTTTTATTCAAATAACAAAGCCGGGCCGGCCCTGCCAGGGCGTGCCCGCAATCAGGTGCGTCACCTTGGGCGGTTCGCTGCCGAGATGGAACATCCGCATCTGTTCGATGACATTGCGGTCTGCAACCGTCACCCGCTCATGCTGGCGCAAATGCTCGAGCCATGACTCGACCATGAAACATTCCACCATGCGGTCCGGATGATCGGCATCGCTGAACAGCTCCCACATGAACGCGCCATCGCGGCGCCGTATCCTGCGCATCTTCTGGTGCATTTTCCTCGCGAATTCATCGGCTCTGGCCGGATCGATGCGGTATTCCACCGTCACCATCACCGGCCCGGGATCGGTTTCGTGGTCAGCGGCCAGCATCGGTGTCGGCCAATAGATCGACGGCGTAAGATCGGTCTCGTCATGCCGTCCGATACGGTATTTCCAGGTTGCGGCAATACCGAGCAATGCCCCGAGCGCTGCCGCCGTCAGCGCCCAGGGGATGCCGATCCACGAGGCGATCTGCCCCCACAGCGTGCTGCCCGCAGCCATGCCGCCCATGAACACCACCCAGAACAGGGCCAGGCCACGGGCGCGCACCCACGCCGGCAGTGCGGTCTGCGCGGCCGTCATCAATGACGATACCACGCTGATCCAGGCCGTCCCGGTCAGCAGCATCGCCACACCGGCCTCGTACACGCTGACGCTGTGGGCAAGCGCCAGCATCGCGATCGCATAGAGCACCGTCGCGCCGGCCACGATGCCGTCCCGCGACAGGCGGGTGCGAACGCGGGGCAGCAGCAGCGCGCCGGCAATCGCGCCTATCCCCAGGCAAGCCAGAAAAAGCCCGAATGTGCCGGGGCCGCGCTTCAATTCTTCCCGGACCACCAGCGGCAGCAGCGCCCATGAGGCGCTTGCAAACACAAAAAAGCCGGCTCCACGGGTAAGCACCGCGCGCAATTCCGGAGAATGCCGCGCATAGCGCAGCCCGGCGCGCATTGCGCCGAAGACGCGTTCGGCGGGCAATTCGTTGTGTCTTGGTGTGCTCTGCCAGTTTTTCAGCGCCGCGATGACGGCCAGGAACGAAACGGCATTCAGGATAAACACCACACCCGGCCCGGCCGCGGCAACGATGAACCCGGCAATCGCCGGTCCGACCGATCGCGATACGTTCATCCCGATGGAACTCAGGCCGATCGCGGCATGCAGTTCGGAGCGCTGCACCAGCTCGGGAGTGATCGCGCCCCACGCCGGCATCATCATGGCCGTGCCGATGCCGAGCGCAAAGGTAAAGACCAGCAGGATCATTGCGGTCGTCACACCGGTAAGCGTCAACACGCCCAGCAGACCGGCGGCCGACATCATCCATATCTGCGAGGCAATCAGGTAATGCCGCCGGTCGACGATATCGGCCAGCGCCCCCGCAGGCAATGCCAGCAGAAATACCGGGGCAGAGGTGGCGGCCTGCACCAGCGCCACCATCAGGGGGCTGGGCGCGAGCGTGGTCATCAGCCAGCCTGCGCCGACCTCGTGCATCCAGGAACCGATATTCGAAACGACCGAGGCGATCCACAGCATGCGGAACACCCTGTGGCGCAGCGGCGCCCAGGCGGACAATGACGGATCTTTGACGGAACTTGCGCTCATGGTCGTTTGTTATCGGTAGGCGTAAAGGAAGCGGACAAGAACTGAACGCCTTGATTATTTCTTTCTGCTGCCGGCCTTGCCCGCCCGGTGCTCCAGCCCCAGGGTGGCGAGCGTTCTTTCGCGCACAGCATGCAGCAGGGCTACGTTCTCGTCCAGCGATTCGCCGTAGGAAGGAATCATCTCTTTCAGTTTGCGCTGCCAGTCCGCACTTTTTATCCGCGACTTGAAGCATCGCTCGATCACTTCGATCATTGCCTGCACCGAGGTCGAGGCGCCCGGAGACGCCCCCAACAATGATGCGAGCGTACCGTCTTTGGCGGTGACGATCTCGGTGCCGAATTCCAGCCTGCCGCCATTCGTATCGCACCCCTTGATGATCTGCACGCGCAGTCCGGCCGAAGCCAGTTCCCAATCCTTCAGCTTTGCGTCTGCATAAAATTCCTGCAGGCTGGCGACACGGTCCTTGTGCGAGCGGAATGCCTCGGCGACCAGATAACGGGTCAGGTCAAGGTTGTCGCGCGCCACCGCAAGCATGGGCTTGAGGTTGTTCGATTTGATCGAGGAGAACATGTCCAGCACCGAACCCCCTTTCAGGAACCGGGTAGTCATGCTGGCGAACGGCCCGAACAGCAAACCCGGCTGACCGTCGATGATGCGCGCATCCAGATGCGGCACCGACATCGGCGGCGCGCCGATAGGTGCCTTGCCATACACCTTGCTGGTATGGCGCTTCACCACATCGGGGTTCTTGCAGATCAGCCAATGACCGCTGACCGGGAATCCGCCGTAGCCCTGGCCTTCGGGTATCCCCGATTTCTGCAGCAGCGGCAATGCCCCGCCGCCCGCGCCGAGAAAAACGAAACCCGCATCGATGGTCTTGCTGTGCTTGAGATGATTATCCGTGATCCGCACATGCCAGCGGCCGTCCGGATATTGTTTCAGGCCGGTGATGGTATGACCCAGCCTGAGTTCGAAAGTGGGATGCCGGGTCATCGCCTTGACCAGCTTGCGCGTCAGCATCCCGAAATCGACGTCGGTGCCGTGCTTGACCTGTGTGGCCGCGACCGCCTGCTTCGGGTCGCGATGTTCCATCACCAGCGGCATCCACTGACGCAGCACCGCGTGGTCTTCGCTGTACTCCATTTCCTCGAACAGATGATGGGTATGCAACGCCCTGTAGCGTTTGCGCAGGAAAGCCACATTCTCCTTGCCACAGACGAAGCTCTGGTGACAGATCGGATTGATGAATTTCTCCGCTGCGGGCAACACGCCCTGTTCGACCAGATAGGACCAGAATTGCAGCGACACCTCGTAGGCCGAGTTGATCGACAGCGCGCGGCTGATATCCACGCTGCCGTCCGGCCGTTGCGGGGTGTAATTCAGCTCGCAATAGCCGGCGTGGCCGGTGCCGGCATTGTTCAGTCCATGCGAGCTTTCGTGCGCCACCCGGCTCAGGCGCTCGACCATCATGATTTTCAACGAGGGGTCCAATTGCGCCAGTAACTTTCCCAATGTGGCGCTCATCACCCCCGCACCGACCAGCAAGACATCCACCTTTTTAAGCGACATGTTCGAACATCCCCAGATTAATTCCGCAAACTGCTACCAACGCTTATGTATACCAGAAAGCAGACATTCCATGCGCCCGTTGTTTCTCGTTTGGCTGTTGAATGCGTTGCAATTGCCCGAGCCGTTCGGGCTGTTGACCCTTCTGTTGCCGGGGAGTAGTTTGATTGCGTGGAAGTGATGATTGTTCACTTCCCCTCAAGTCGCGGAAGGGAGGCGCATCATGAAGCTTTTCGGCGTAACAGGCCTCGCAATTTCATGCCGTTGCGGTTTGGTCGTCGGCCTTGCCTTGCTGCTTGCTGGTTGCGGCGGGGGTGGCGACAGCGTCCTGCCACCTTCAATCAGCATTGATGTGCCAACGTCTGCTCCTGGTTATTCAACAACCGGGACTTCTGTAAGGCTGGGCGGAACAATCGCTCACGCAAGTTGAGAATACAATCCATTTGTGGTTGTGCTTTACT
>CAZCKZ010000019.1:0-14555 GCA_964499395.1 uncultured Gallionella sp.
AAACAAATAATCACTCATGGTTCCCAGTTCAAACTAAGAAAAATCAAAGGCGCGCATTGTATCAAATAGTTCGCCTGACCGCAGATGACCTCATTACTGTTCAAATCGATCTTTCGCCTGCTGTCCATCCTGCCGCTGCGCTGGCTGCACGGTCTGGGCGCGCTGCTCGGCCGCATCACCTACGCGACATCCGGACAATATGCCGCGCGCACCCGGGAAAACCTGCGCCAGTCGAATCTGGCCGGCAACGAAGCCGATTTCGCCAGCCTGCTCAGGCAGACCATAGACGAAGCCGGCAAGGGCATGGTCGAGCTGCCCTGGGTGTGGCTCAGGCCGTTCGACCAGGTCTGCGCAACGGTGCGTAGCTGCCAGGGCTGGGAACATGTAGCGGCAGCACATGCACGCGGCAAGGGAATTATTTTTTTGACTCCGCACTGGGGCTGCTTCGAGATTACCAGCCTGTATATTGCGCAGCACCTGGCGCTGACCAACCTGTACACCTCCCCCAAGCAGGACTGGCTGGAACCGTTGATGCGCAGCGGTCGCGAACGCGGCAAGGCACGCCTGGCGACCGCGGATCTCAGCGGCGTGCGCCTGCTTTTCAAGGCGCTGAAACGCGGCGAATCGATCGGCCTGCTGCCCGACCAGGTGCCCAGCCAGGGCGAGGGCGAGTGGGTGGATTTTTTTGCGCGTCCCGCCTATACCATGACCTTGAGCGGACGACTGGCCCAGAGCAGCGGTGCAGCCGTATTGCTGGTTTATGCCGAAAGGCTGCCGAAAGGTGCGGGATACAAGCTGAATTTCGAGCCGCTGCCACTGGATTTTTCAAAATCCGTACCGCTGCAAATCAATACCGCCCTGGAACGCGTGATCGCGATTTCTCCCGCCCAGTATCTGTGGAGCTATAACCGTTACAAAGTTCCGCCCGGCGTCCAGCCGCCCGTATCCGGAGAACCGGCATGCTAGCCAGGCTGGGCGTCTTCGTCTTATGGCTGTTGCATTTCCTGCCGTTCCGCGTGCTGGTGTGGATCGGCACCAGCCTGGGCTCCTTGCTTTACCTGGTCGCTGCCGAACGCCGCAGGGTGGGCACCATCAACCTGAAACTGTGCTTCCCGGAACTGGGCGACGAGGCGAGAACGAAACTGTTGCGCGAACATTTCCGGATGTTCACCCGCGGCCTGATCGAGCGCTGCATCCTGTGGTGGGCCAGCGCCGAATACATCAACAGCCTGATCCGCGTTGAAGGCCTCGAGCATTTCGAGGCGATTCAGGGCAAGCCCTCGATCCTGCTTACGCCGCACTTTGTCGGCATGGATGCCGGCGGACAGTGGATCGCGCAGCACACCGATACGGTGTGCATGTATGCGAACCAGAAGAATGTCTACCTGACCGAACTGCTCCTGAAAAAGCGTGCCCGCTTCCGCAACCAGCGCCTGTATTCGCGCCAGCAGGGACTGCGTCCGATCCTGAAGGGAATGCGCGCGGGCATGCCGTTTGTCTATCCGCCGGACCAGGACCAGGGCGTCAAGGACGGCGCGTTCATCCCGTTCTTCGGCGTACCTGCCGCGACCATGACTTCGGTTCCGCGCATCGCGCAAATGACCGGCGCAAAAGTCCTGCCCTGCATCACGCGACTGCTGCCGGGCGGCAAGGGATATGTGCTGACCTTTTATCCCGCATGGGACAATTATCCGAGCGGGGACGACATCGCCGATACGCGGCGCATGAACGAATTCATCGAACAGCGCATACTGGAGATGCCGGAACAGTATTTCTGGCTGCACAAGCGGTTCAAGACTCGCCCGCCCGGCGAAGAGAGGTTCTACAAATGAAATACAAAGACCTGCGCGACTTCATCGCACAACTGGAAAAAATCGGCGAACTGAAGCGCATCACCGCGCCGGTTTCGCCGCATCTGGAAATGACCGAGATCTGCGACCGCGTGTTGCGCGCGCAGGGTCCGGCGATCCTGTTCGAAAATCCGGTTGGACACAACATTCCCGTCCTGGCAAATCTGTTCGGCACGCCGCGCCGCGTTGCGCTGGGCATGGGCGAAGAGAACATCGGGGCGTTGCGCGAGGTGGGCAAGCTGCTTGCCTATCTCAAGGAACCCGAACCGCCCAAGGGATTGAAGGACGCCTGGGAAAAATGGCCGGTGCTGAAGCAGGTGCTGACCATGTCGCCGAAAGTTTTATCCGGTGCGCCCTGCCAGGATGTGGTTTGGGAAGGCGCTGACGTGGACCTGGGCAAGCTGCCGGTCCAGACCTGCTGGCCCGGCGATGTCGCGCCGCTGATCACCTGGGGTTTGGTGGTCACGCGCGGGCCGACCAAACCGAGACAGAATCTCGGCATCTACCGCCAGCAGGTTATCGCGCCGAACAAGGTCATCATGCGCTGGCTGGCGCAGCGCGGCGGCGCGCTCGATTTCCAGGACTGGCGCAAAGCGCATCCCGGCGAGCCGTTCCCGATCGCGGTGGTTATCGGCGCAGACCCGGCAACGATACTCGGCGCGGTCACGCCGGTGCCGGACAGCCTTTCCGAATACCAGTTCGCCGGATTGATGCGCGGCAGCAAGACCGAACTGGTCAAATGCCTGGGCAGCGATTTGCAGGTGCCGGCCAGTGCAGAGATCGTGCTGGAAGGCGTGATCCATCCCGATGAGATGGCGCTGGAAGGGCCGTTCGGCGACCACACCGGTTACTACAACGAACAGGACAAGTTCCCGGTGTTCACGATAGAGCGCATCACGATGCGTTCCAGCCCGATCTACCATTCCACCTACACCGGCAAGCCGCCCGACGAGCCAGCCATGCTGGGCGTGGCGCTCAACGAGGTGTTCGTGCCGCTGCTGCAAAAACAGTTTCCCGAGATACAGGATTTTTATCTGCCGCCGGAAGGTTGCAGCTATCGCATGGCGGTGGTCAGCATCAAAAAACAATATGCCGGGCACGCCAAGCGCGTAATGTTCGGCATCTGGAGTTTCCTGCGCCAGTTCATGTACACCAAGTTCATCATCGTGGTGGACGACGACATCGACATCCGCAACTGGCAGGAAGTGATCTGGGCGATCACCACGCGGGTCGACCCGGTGCGCGACACACTACTGGTCGACAACACGCCGATCGACTACCTGGATTTTGCGAGCCCGGTGTCGGGACTCGGTGGCAAGATGGGACTGGATGCGACCAACAAATGGCCGGGCGAGACGAAGCGCGAGTGGGGCACGCCGATCGTGATGGATGCGGCGGTAAAGGCGAAAATAGATGCGATGTGGGGTGAGTTGGGACTGTAGCTGCCAGGAAAGCACAATCAGTCCAATACTATCGGCGCTGTACGAATTAGAACCCGTACCCCAACCCGATTCTGACCGTTGTGTAATTTGTCTTGCTGTCGGGTTCCCACGCGACGTAACCACCACCGACGGGATACACAGCGCTGATACCATAATTGAAACTCGTATAATCGACGCCGACGTTCCCGTGCCAGTTTTGCGTAAAGCCATAATCCTCGCCGGCACCGATCCTGTACAGGCTTGAATTTCCCAATGCTCCCGAGAATGCGCCATTCACAACGATGTTCGTTCCAAACGTGTAACCGAGCATGGCATAGACTGAAAATACCAGGTTGCTGGCAGGCGAGTACTGACCCAGCGCACCGATTCCGTAATAATCATGGGTATATATCTCAGCCAGATTGATTCCCCTGTCCCATTCGTGACGGCCGAGTTCCACATAGGGTGTCAGTAAGAATATGTCATTGATCATGATGCCCGCTCCATACCGGGCACTGTAATTCTTGAGTATTGCGCCGCTAGCTCCAACTACCGAACCATATGGCGTCACAGGCGGGCCAATGTAACCGCCTATATAGTTTGTGTTGCCCCTGGAATGATTGTATTCGGCTGCGAAATAATCGTTGCCCAGCCATAAATTCTTCATTGCGGATACCGACAGGGCATAACCGGGTACCCGGCCATTCTCGGTGTCCAGCGTGCCGATCGGTGAACCCAATATCCCATTACCGGTTTCGGTGTAATCGATAGTCGTCGACATGACATGGAAGCCAAACTGGTTGTTGGAAGCCTTGATATCGGAAGTGTCCGCGAACGCCGTCGACACTAAAGAGAGGCCGGCGATTGCCATTACCGTCAAAGTAATTTTCGTCATGTTTTCTGATCCGGGCAATTGTTGATTTTTATTGTGCGGCACAAGTTGCAAATGTATAAACCGGATGAGCCCGGCTTGATCGACAAGGCGGAAGCGGCTCTAATAGAAATTGTAAACCACGCCCAAAGATGCCGAGGATGCTTTCATCGGCGGAAAGATATTGTCGAACTTTCCATAGCTGTCAAATAATGCGCGCACGCTGACCTGTGAATTGACGTGGAATTGCCCCCCCACGCCAATCAGCAAGTCGCTTCGTGTCCAGCTGCCATATCCGCCGGATGCATCGGAATAAGTCTCGGCATTGCTGGCCAGCCCCAGCTTGCCGATCAGGTCGAATTGCGAATTCAGCGGCATGATGGCCACTGCCGAAAGCTGGAATGAAGAAGCGGAGATGACCGCCGGGCCCCAAACGGGATCTATCGTATTGGAATCGCCAAACATCGAATACCCCATTTCAACGGCAAAGACAGGGCTGAAATAATAGCCCCCCGCGATGCGGATGACGCTTGGATTCGACCAACCGGGCAAATTGCTGTATGTGGCCGCACCAACATCTGCAGCGACATAATATTCGCCGGTATTGTCGGCCATGGCGGGAGTGGCGATGAAAGCAGACAACAACAGAGTAATGGCTAGTTTTTTCAAGATTGAATCCCTCTTCAAATTTGCTACGGTTAAGTTAAAAGTGCAGCATCCCTCACGCGACTGACCGGAGCCATTCCGATTCCTTGACTGCGCGCCGGGCGCACATGAATACAGCGCACACCCGCCTAGAATTTGACAATCGCGCCTATCGTCAATCCGCCATAGTTGTTGAAGTTCAGATCGGCCGAAATCTGGGGTGTGACTTCATATCGGGCACCGGCTGTAACATATAAGCCACCGGAATCTGCAGCCCCTGCAAATGGCGCGTTGGGTCCGCTCAGACGCGAATTCAATGTGATCAGGCCCAGACCCGCGTAGGGCTTGATCTTGTTATTCGACTTGACCACAGAGCCAAAGTCATAGATAGCGGCCGCACCGAAGCCGTTGTAACTGTATTGGTAAGTTCCAGAAGGAGTACCGTAGGACTGCGAATAATTCTTCCAGAATACCTGAAGCGAAACGGGCGCCTTGTTGGCCATCGAAGAAGAAATGTCGAATTCTCCCTGAACACCAAAAACGCCATTCAGGTCCAGGCCATAATTGACCCCGATACTATCTTTTCCGTCCGCGGCGAACGCAGGAGCGGCAATAAAAGCGGATAGCAACGCTGCGATAACGATTTTATTCATGGCTCGATTTTCCTTTCACGTTGTTTGCGATACTGCTTGACTGATCCGGGTTGCCAAATGCGTCTCCGCTGGCGAATTTACATGTTTCAGGTTTTGCCGGGACGTTCAATCTCATCCGGCGCATCCTTTTGCAGCCATTCGATCAGCGCGTTTTGCGCGGGCTCAGCCAGCGCAGCGTTGCGGCTATTGACGATAAACACCACGATCCATTGTTTGCCGTTATGCGCCCTCACGTAGCCCGCGATTGATTTCACACCGTCCAGCGTGCCGGTCTTGAGGTGCGCATAGCCGGCGATATCGCTGTCCCTGAAACGTTTTTTCACCGTGCCGTCCATGCCCAGTATCGGCAGGGAAGCTTCCAGCTCGGCGTGGAACGGGCTGCTCATCACGCGCTGCAGCAGTTCGGCGATATGCCGTGCGCTGATGCGTGCCTTGCGTGACAGACCGGCGCCGTTATCCAGAACCAGTTCCGGGAAGTGCAGCTGCTGCGTCGCCAGCCATTGCCGGATCACCGCAATGCTGCGCGCGACGTTTGCCCCAGAAATGTCGTCCGCTGTGGAAGCGACACCGGAAACGGGTTGCTGCAGCGCGGAGGACTGCATATCGCCGGCAATTTCGCTTCCATCCTGCTGCGCTGTCGCATCCGGCTGCGATGCGGCTGCATCATCAAAACCTGTGGTATCCCCCCCTTCCTGCCGGGTCTGCAGCGCGTCGGCCATCAGTGCCTGCGGCATTGAATATTCGCCTTTGCTGTCCGCATCCACCTGGTCTGCCATTCCCAGCGTCAGGAACAGTTGCCGCGCCATCGTGTTATTGCTGAACTTGTTGATGTCGCGTATCACTTCCGCAAGCGGCGGCGAAACATAGCGCGCGAACGGAGCCTCGCCGGCAGGCACAATCCCGTCGCGCAGCCTGCCCTGCATGGTGCCGCCGAGTTCCTTCCACAACGCGCTGAACACCGCGAAGAAATATTTATCCTGCGGCAACAGCGAGAAATAATCGTCCGCCTCGCCGCAACCGGCCGGGATACGTCCTTTCAGCACGATGTTGTGCCCTTCCAGATGCGCCTGCCAGGTGTCCGCCATGCCGCAGCGCAGCCGCCCTGAAGTGGTGATGCGGTTGACCACCGTATAACCGTCCAGGTCGGGTTCCAGCAGCGCCCTGGTCGCGTGGCCGTCCGGGATCAGATGCAAATGCAGGGCATTGAAGTTGAGCAGCAGCGCGTTGGTGCCGACGTTATAGGCACGGGTGGGATCATGGTCGAATGCCGCCGGATCCTGCCTGACCGCTTCGAAAAAACTGTGGTCCAGCACGATGTCGCCGCGTATCTCGCGCAGACCGCGCTGGCGCAATTCGTGCAGCCACAGCCAGAATTGCTCGACGGTCAGTTTCGGGTCGCCATAACCCTTGAACACCAGATTGCCCTGCAGCACGCCATCTTCCAGTTTTCCGTCGAGATACGCCTCCGTCTTCCAGCGATACGCGGGGCCCATCGTCTCCAGTGCGGCAATCGTGGTGAGCAGTTTCATCGTCGATGCCGGGTTGATTGCCCGGTCGGCGTTCAGGCTGACGAGCGGCTTGGCTGCGTCGGTTTCCTGCACCACGATGCTGACGCTGGACAGCGGAATATGCGCGTGCCTGAGTGCCTGGCTGACCGGCGCCGGCAAGGTGGATGCAACCGCCCGAGTCGCGATCAGGCAGAGCAGGGACAGCTTGAAAAAAAAATTCCGCATAACGATTAACTCAGTTCATCGACGATGTGCAGGGTACGATCGACCAGCAAGTCCATCTCAGATTCGTCAATTATATACGGCGGCATGAAATAAATCGTGTTGCCGACCGGGCGCAACAGCAATTCATTTTCCAGCGCAAGCGCAAAGCAGCGCTGGGCAAAGCCGCGCTGCGGGGCTTCAACGTCAAACGCCCAGATCATGCCGGTATTGCGCCAGTTGCGCACCGCGCGGTGTCCGCGCAAAGGCGCTGATATTCCGTTCAGATACGCCGCCTTGCCACGGTTCACGGCGAGCACATCATCGCTGGCAAAAATATCCAGTGTCGCAAGCGCCGCGCGGCAGGCCAGCGGATTGCCGGTATAGGAGTGCGAATGCAAAAATCCGCTAGTCATCTCGTCGCCATAAAATGCCTGGTAAATTTCGTCCCGCGTCATCACCACCGACAGCGGCAGATAGCCGCCGGTAATGCCCTTGGACAGACACAGAAAGTCCGGAGTAATTCCCTTGTCCCCTTGGGAAGAAGCCGAATCGTTCTGCGCCGGCGCCTGTTCGCAGGCGAACATCGTGCCGGTCCGGCCCATGCCGACGGCAATCTCATCCGCGATCAAATGCACGTGGTACTCGGTGCAAAGCTGCCGCGCGCGCTGCAAATAAACCGGGTGGTACATCGCCATGCCCGCCGCGCCCTGCACCAGCGGCTCGATGATGAACGCGGCCAGTTGCGCATGATGCTGCTGCAAATATTGCTCCAGCGCATCCGCGCAGCGCAGCGCGTAAAGTTCTGCGCTTTCCCCCGCTTCGGCTTTGCGCCAGTCCGGGCTGGGCACCGTGGCCTGCTGCCGAACCAGTTCGCCGTAAGCAGTGCGGAACAGCGCGACATCGGTCACCGACAACGCACCCAGCGTTTCGCCGTGATAGCTGTTTTCCAGGCTGATGAATTGCGTCTTGCCCGTTTTGCCGCCGTTGCGCCAATAATGCGCGCTCATCTTGAGTGCGATTTCCGTGGCCGATGCCCCGTCGGAAGCGTAGAAACAATGGCCCAGACCCGGTGGCGCCAGCTCGCGCAACCGCTCCGACAGTTGCACCACCGGCTCGTGGGTGAATCCCGCCAGCATCACGTGCTCCAGCGTTTCCAGCTGGTCGCGCAATGCGGCATTGATGCGCGGGTTGCAATGACCGAACAGATTCACCCACCAGGAACTGACCGCGTCCAGGTAACGCTTTTGGTCGTAGTCATACAGCCAAGCGCCGCTGCCGCGTGCAATCGGCAACAGCGGGAAACTTTCGTAGTGTTTCATCTGTGAACAGGGGTGCCATACGGCCGAGAGGCTGCGGGCAAGGAGACCGGTATTGCTTTGCGGGCGATTCGTCATGCTCGGAATCATAGCGGTTTTTGCGGCTTGCGCGCATTGCAAAGTTTGGCTAGCCTGCATCCATATCTGGATTTCCCGCGGAAATAAAAGTGCATATCCTCATCACCGGCGGCACGGGCTTGATCGGCCGGCAGCTATGCAAGGCGCTGCTGGCGGAAGGGCATGCGTTGACGGTGCTGAGCCGCAACCCGGATACGGTTCCGGCAAAATGCGGCGCAAACGTCAAGGCCATGGCCAGTCTTGACGAATGGCAGTCCGACGATACCTTCGATGCGGTCATCAACCTGGCCGGAGAACCGATCGTCGATGCGCATTGGACCGAACAGCGCAAACAGGCGCTATGGGACAGCCGGATTACCCTGACCGAAAACCTGGTGCAACGCATCGCCGTCGCACAGCACAAACCCGGCGTGTTGTTGAGCGGCTCCGCGGTCGGCTATTACGGTGATCGCGGCGAGACCGCGCTGGACGAATCGGCCAAGGCCGGTGCAGATTTTCCCGCCCGATTATGCAAGGCCTGGGAAACAGCTGCGCTCGTCGCGGAAGCCTCGGGCGTGCGCGTGTGTTTGCTGCGCACCGGCCTGGTGTTGAGCCGTCAAGGCGGACTGCTGGGGCGTATGCTGCTCCCCTTCAGGCTGGGTTTGGGCGCGCGCCTGGGTAGCGGGAAGCAGTGGATGAGCTGGATACATATGGACGATTATGTGGCGATGGTGCTCGGTTTGTTGCGCGACGCACAGGCCAGCGGGCCATACAACATGACCGCTCCGCAACCGTCGAGCAACCGGGAATTCACCGCAACGCTGGCGAAGGTGCTGCATCGCCCCGCTCCATTCATCATGCCGGCATGGTTTCTGAAATTCGTCATGGGCGAGCGCGCCTGCCTGTTGCTGGAAGGGCAGAAAGTGTTGCCGCAGAAGATCGAATCGGCGGGCTTTCGCTTTTCCTTTGCAAAACTCGCGGATGCATTACAGGACTTGCTGGTCAAGTAGATTTGGTGGTCTCTGTCCATGCCGCAGAGCTTGCTTTGCTTTCCGTATTTCACCGTTTGTGGCATCCTTCGCAACTTACATGCTGTTACACAGAGTTTATTCCGTCCCTTTTGATAAATTAACAGGACGGCCGGAGGATGGTAGTTAATGAAACGAGTTGATGATTTCCGTTTGCACTTTGGCAAGCGCGAATTGGTGCCGATCATAATCGGCGGTATGGGTGTGGATATTTCCAGTCGCGAACTGGCATGGGAAGCCGCCAGGTTGGGCGGAATAGGTCATATTTCCGATGCAATGTTGCCTACTGTCACGGATCGTCTGGACAAAACAAAATTTGTCAGCCACAAACAAAAACAATACAAACTCAACGTCAAAGAGACCAACAAGGCGATCGTGCAATTCGACCTGGGGCAAGTGGCCGAATCCACCCGCTTGCATGTCAGCAAGACCATGGAAGCCAAGCGCGGCGATGGCATGATATTCGTCAACTGCATGGAAAAATTGACCATGAATGCGCCGCGCGAAACTTTGCGCGTGAGGCTGTGCGGCGCGCTGGATGCCGGGATCGACGGCATCACGCTGAGCGCGGGGCTGCATCTGGGATCATTCGCATTGATGGAAGACAATCCCCGTTTTCGCGATGCCAAGCTGGGGATCATCGTTTCCTCGCTGCGCGCCCTGCAATTGTTCATGCGCAAAAATGCCAGGCTGAACCGTCTGCCCGATTTCATCGTGGTGGAAGGACCGCTGGCCGGGGGGCATCTGGGCTTCGGGATGGATTGGGCAAAATACGACCTGCACACCATCGTGGCGGAAATCGTTGCTCATTTGAAAGCAGAACAACTGGATATCCCGGTGATCGCGGCGGGCGGGGTCTTTACCGGCAGCGATGCAGTCGATTTCCTGGAAAATGGTTGCGCTGCCGTGCAGGTGGCGACGCGCTTCACCGTTGCCAAGGAATGCGGCATACCGGAAAAAGTCCAGCAGGAATACTTCAAGGCCAACGAAGATGACATCGAAGTCAATCTGATCTCGCCGACCGGCTATCCGATGCGCATGATCAAGAGTTGTCCGGCGATCGGTGCCGGCATACGCCCCAACTGCGAAGCATTCGGTTATCTCCTTGATGCCAATGGACATTGTGATTACATCGATGCCTACAACCGCGAAGTGGCGTTGCATCCCAATGCCAAGAAGATTTCCGTCAAGGACAAGACTTGTTTGTGCACCCACATGCGCAATTACGATTGCTGGACCTGCGGACATTACACCTACCGCCTCAAGGACACCACGCACCGCAATGCCGATGGCACTTATCAGATATTGACCACCGAGCATATATTCAAGGACTATCAGTTCAGCACCGATAACAAGATCGCACTTCCCCCGTCCCGCCCCCTCTGAGATCAAAATAAATACCCGCTCCGCCCTTGAAATAGAGCGGTGTCGCCCCGACTATTGGCACTCGAAGGTGGAGAGTGCTAAAATCCGCCTCCGCAATTTTTTAACCCCTTGTTTTAGGAGACATCAGCATGAAAATTCGTCCTTTGAGCGATCGCGTGATCGTTAAACGCATGGAAGAAGAACGCAAGACCGCCTCTGGAATCGTGATTCCTGATGCCGCCACCGAAAAGCCGGATCAAGGCGAAATCATCGCGGTAGGCAAAGGAAAAGTTGGCGACGACGGCAAATTGCAGGCAATGAGCGTCAAGGTCGGTGACCGCGTTCTGTTCGGCAAATACGCCGGCCAGACTTTCAAAATGGACGGCCAGGAATATATGACGATGCGCGAAGATGACATCATCGGCGTGGTTGAAGCGTAAGTACACCCAAGCAATTCACAAGGTATTAAGGAGAAAAAAATGGCAGCAAAAGACGTAAAATTCCACGACGCCGCTCGTGCAAAAATGGTAGTCGGCGTGAACATTCTGGCCGATGCCGTCAAGGTAACCCTGGGCCCCAAAGGCCGTAATGTCGTTCTGGATCGTTCATACGGATCCCCCACCATCACCAAGGACGGCGTCACCGTCGCCAAGGAAATCGAACTGAAGGACAAGTTCGAGAACATGGGCGCACAAATGGTCAAGGAAGTCGCTTCCAAGACATCCGATGTAGCCGGCGATGGCACCACCACCGCAACCGTGCTGGCGCAATCCATCGTTCAGGAAGGCATGAAGTTCGTTGCAGCCGGCATGAACCCGATGGACCTGAAACGCGGCATCGACCAGGCGGTCATCTCAGCCGTTGCAGAACTGAAAAAAATCTCCAAGCCGTGCACCACCACCAAGGAAATCGCCCAGGTTGGCAGCATTTCCGCCAACTCCGATACCGTGGTTGGCGAGAAGATTGCTTCAGCCATGGAAAAGGTCGGCAAGGAAGGCGTGATCACGATTGAAGATGGCCAGGGTCTGGAAGATGAATTGGACATCGTTGAAGGCATGCAGTTTGATCGCGGTTACCTGTCGCCTTACTTCATCAACAACCAGGATCGTCAGCTGGCTTTGATGGAAAACCCCTACATCCTGTTGCATGACAAAAAAGTTTCCAACATCCGTGACCTGCTCCCGGTACTGGAACAGGTCGCCAAGGCCGGACGTCCGCTGCTGATCATCGCCGAAGACGTGGACGGCGAAGCGCTGGCCACACTGGTGGTAAACAACATTCGCGGCATCCTGAAGACCGTTGCCGTCAAGGCTCCGGGATTCGGCGACCGTCGCAAAGCCATGCTGGAAGACATCGCAATCCTGACCGGCGGCACCGTGATCGCCGAGGAAGTCGGTCTTACCCTGGAGAAAGCCACCCTGGAAGAATTGGGCCAGGCCAAGCGCGTCGAAGTGGGCAAGGACAACACCATCATCATCGACGGCGCAGGCAAGGAAGAAGCGATCAAGGGCCGTATCAGCCAGATCAACAAGCAAGCCGAAGAGTCCAGCAGCGATTACGACAAGGAAAAACTGCAGGAACGCAAAGCCAAGCTGGCCGGCGGTGTTGCAGTGATCAAAGTCGGCGCGGCGACCGAAGTGGAAATGAAGGAAAAGAAAGCACGTGTTGAAGATGCGCTGCATGCAACCCGTGCAGCAGTTGAAGAAGGCATCGTCCCCGGCGGTGGTGTTGCATTGCTGCGCGCCAAGATTGCGGTAGGCAAGCTGAAGGGCGACAACCACGACCAGGACGCCGGCATCACCATTGTGTTGCGTGCCATGGAATCTCCGCTGCGTGCCATTGTTTCCAACGCAGGCGACGAGCCTTCGGTGGTAGTGAACAAGGTGATGGAAGGCAAAGGCAGCTTCGGCTACAACGCGGCTTCCAGCGAATATGGCGACATGCTGGACATGGGTGTAGTTGACCCGACCAAGGTGACGCGCGTCGCATTGCAGAATGCGGCTTCAATCGCCGGCCTGATGCTGACCACCGCTTGCATGGTGGCTGAACTGCCTGAAGACAAGCCGGCTCCAGGCGGTATGGGTGGTGGCGACATGGGTGGTATGGGCGGCATGGGCGGCATGATGTAATTGCTGTTTTTTTCCGTAACACGACAAACCCCGCTTCGGCGGGGTTTGTTATTTGGCGCGGTATCGGTATAATGCGCGGCTCCCTGAGTTGGCTGATTTGCTTGCTTAACGGGAAAATGGCCTGGTAGCTCAGTCGGTAGAGCAGAGGACTGAAAATCCTTGTGTCGGCGGTTCGATTCCGCCCCGGGCCACCAGCATCTATAAGGCTTGCAGCAATGCAGGCCTTTTTCTTTTTCTACAAATACAGAGCTTTATTCTACAACTCCCCCTTAATACTTGCTTCACCAGACCAAGCTGATCGCCAGCTTCGCGCCCAATATCCGCCCGCCAGTATTCGAGTTTAGTTACTGCGCCAGACAGGATAATTCTCATTATGACTTCCATTGCTTGAATATTATTTACGTACAAAAAAGCCGGGCATTGCCCCAGCTTGCCAATTTTTAAAAAATATCAGAATTTGTAAACTAATCCAGCAGAAAGCAGCGTCATCCTGGAAGGGCCAGTCGTGTTGCTGTCGCCAACATCACCCAAGTCCTCATACTGAGCCCTGACCGAAATGTTTTTGGTAAAGCCATATTGCGCACCTGTCCCGAAAGCAAGTTTGGTGCTGCTAGCGCTTTGGTCGACGGAAACACCTGCACCTGAAGCTGTGACCTTTTTCAGTCAAAAATACTTGTGGTAAACAGCATGTAGGTATTTGCACTTAGTCGCCTTCACCCTCTTCCAGAGTACTATTCAGTTAACATTTCTGTGCAGGCAACGGTTTCGGGCTGAACAGCCAGGGCTGACTGCCCGCGCAACTGGGCCATCGTGTCATCGCAACAAGATTTGATGTCGTTTATATAAGATATGATTTCGAGGAGCAAAAACATGAGACAAGTGCAAACCGGTTCATCAGGAAAAGCGAAAAGCGGCAGGATAGATTATCCGGCAGAGGCAAAAGAACAGCGCCGGACGTTTGGCGACATTTTTGTTTCGCCGGACAAGCTGCTGCTGACGAATATGCTGCGCGCCATCGGCGATCCGCCCGTACAGCTGGTATTGTGGAATGGGCAGACAATCTCGAATCACAATGGAAACGAGGTTGCGCGGGTGCTCATACACGACCGCGGCGCACTATTGAAACTGGTTGCCGATGCCGAGCTTTACTTCGGTGAAATGTACTCGGCACAGCGCATTGAGATCCAGGGAAACATGCTGGATTTTCTTGAAGCGGTCTATCGAAACTTGCCGTTGCAACGCCAGGGCGGGATCGGCAGAAAACTGTTTCCCCCGTTCAGCGATTCACGCCGCAACACGCTCAACGGCTCGCGCCAAAACATCCATCACCACTACGATATCGGCAACGATTTTTACAAGCTCTGGCTTGATGAACGCATGTTGTACACCTGCGCATATTTCCACAGCCCGGATTCCAGCCTCGAAGAGGCCCAGCTTGCCAAGATGGACCATGTATGCCGGAAACTGCGCCTGCAGCCTGGCGACAAAGTGGTGGAGGCAGGCTGCGG
>CAZCKZ010000020.1:0-14493 GCA_964499395.1 uncultured Gallionella sp.
CGGGAACCGAAAAATATCCGCGCGGTATGAATATACCGCCGCCGTTTTCGGAGATGAACGGGTGAGTGTTGTTCAGAAGCAGGCGGCAAGCTTCAAGTTCGGCGCACGTTTTGCTGGAGCAAAGTATCAGCGGAGTCCCGGCATCCGCGATCACGCTTAAAGCAGGCAATGCCGCTGCATGAGAATAAGTCGCCTCATCCAGCAGGGTTCCATCCAGGTCGGTGAAGATGATGTTTTTTCTCATTGCAGTGCTGTGATGATTCCCGTCGGCAGGTCAAGCGCCGACGTTACGCGCGGCATTACTGGGCACCAGGTTTCCCGGCAGGTGCAGCAGCGCAAACAAAAAAACTGCGACAGCGGCGCCGGTCAGATGACTCAGCGGAACCGGCACGAAATTCCCGCTGCCGACAACGAGCAGCAGGGATTTTCCCCACACCAGCTCGATCCAGAGCTTGGCCGACAAACCTGCCAGCATTGCTGCGCACAGCCAGCGCCAGCTTCCGTGTTCGGTCATGCCCTGCAGGCACAGATACGCGACGGCAGCGGTCACGACCCCGGAAAGACCGCCATAGAATTGCAGCGTAGGTTCGAACAGGTAGATCGCAACGCCGATCAGCGCGGCTGCCGAGACACACAGCGTCGTGAAATGACGGTAGCCGCGCTGTTCGATGATCGCGCCCGCGATCAGGAATGCGGCCATATCCAGGGCAAGATGCGCACCCGAGAGATGAACCAGGTTCCCGGTCAGCAGCCGCCACAGTTCGCCATGGGCGATCGCGGACCGGTCATAGATCAGCAGCTGCCCAAGCCAGGGCAAGAAATGAACCAGCAGTGCCACGGCACAGATCGCCAGCGTCCGGACCGGCAGCCGTGCAGTGCTCAGGAGCGCTTGCGCAGCCACAGGAAACCTCCGCCCAGTCCGGCGAGCAGCAGCAGCGAGACCGGATCAATGGCACCGCCGCCAGTGCCGCCGCTGTAACCCGGGGATTTGACGACCTTGTATTCCTGCGGGCGCTCTTTGACCTTTTCCTTGAATTGTGTGAGCTGTTCGTTCAGGTTCACGATCAGCTGTTTCGCCGCTTCGTCGAAACCCTTGCCGCTGTCGATGCGCAGCTGCTGGCTCTGGTTGACCAGTGTTGCTGAACCCTTGATGCGGCTCAGGCCGGGCGCGCGAAACAGCATCTTGCGGCTGGGTATGTCGTAGACAACCGCATCGAGCATGGTCTGCGTGTCATTCTTTTCGCCGGGAATCACATAGGCACCCACGATGGTCCAGTAGGTGAGGCTCGCCATGCCTTCATCGGTGAACTGTACCTGGTCATAAGACAGCAACGCGATCACGTCCACGCCGTACATGGTGCGTATCTGGTCGAGGTTCGCAAAACTGCCGCCCGGTGTGAGATAGGCCGAGGGGATGATCTCGATATCCTTGACGAACGGATATTCCCTGAAGCGGTCGGCAACCGCTTTCATCAGGCCCATCTTGCGCTCTTCGGTCAGTGCTGGACTGCCGTTCATGTATCTCGGGAAAATGCCGGTGGATTGCCTGCTGCGTCCGCGGTACGAACTTTCTGCCGGTACGAATGCGATGCCCACGCGCAACGGCAGTTTGAGTACCGGAATACCGGGGGTGACGACAGGATCCTTGGTGTTCGGGAAAAGATAATCGACCACACTGGTCGCATTTTTCGTCGTGCCGGTCGCGCAGCCGCCGGCCAGGGCAAAGGTAAAAAGCGAGAAAGCGAATACAAGCAGACGACGTATGTTGATGTGTTTCATCATGATCCCCCCAATTTAAAATCCCGATCCAGGAATTTCGATGCAAAGAATACAAAGAATACAGGACGAGCTAAAAATATATGATGAGAAAGAAACGCCTGATGCAATTAACGTTGCTGCGGCTTTAAGCAATGCCGGTCGCCTATTCTAGCACCGGGAATCAGGATGGGTTTTCATCGATGGTGGCGTAGTGGATAGTAATCAGGCAGGGACAGTCGCCCTGTCGGCAGGGCTACATCGATACAGATAATCGATCCGAGCTGAATGCCGGTCAGGTCTGGAGAATATCCTGTTATTCAGTCAGGGCGGCTGCGCCCGCCGCCGCGATCTGGCCATCCTGGAACGAACGCACGCCGCTGATCCCCAAGGCGCCTACGACCACGCCGTCGACCTGCAACGGCACACCGCCTTCGGCTGGGATCACCCCGGGGAGGGCGAGATGTATCAGCCGACCGCTCTGTACCGCATCTTCCGAAGCCTTGGTGGGGCGATGAAAAGCCACTGCCGCGTGGGCTTTCCGGATCGCAGTTTCAACACTGCCAAACTGGGTGTCGTGGCTGCGTTCCAGATAAAGCAGGTGACCGCCGTCGTCCACCACTGCGATCACCACGCGCCAGTCGTTGCTTTGCGCTTCAGCATGTGCGGCTGCCGCGATGCGCTTGGCATCTTCCAGCGTGAGTATCGGCTTACTGCCCATGCTTGGTGATAAAAATCATTTCAACGCGGCGAATATCTTGTCGCGGATCGATTCCACGCTGCCCACGCCGGGAATTTTGACGCATTTCGGCGCGTTTGCTGCGCCGGATTTTTCCCAGGAAGAATAGTAATCCACCAGCGGTTTGGTCTGTTCGTGGTACACCTGCAGACGTTTCTTTACAGTCTCTTCGTTGTCGTCCGCGCGTTGTACCAGATCTTCGCCGGTGACATCATCCTTGCCTTCCACCTTGGGCGGATTGAATTTGATGTGATAGGTGCGTCCCGAGGCAGTGTGCACGCGGCGGCCGCTCATGCGCTGCACGATCTCGCTGTCGTCCACATCAACTTCCACCACGTAATCTATTTCCACGCCAGCCTGTTTCATCGCTTCTGCCTGCGGAAGGGTGCGCGGAAAGCCGTCGAACAGAAAGCCGTTGGCGCAGTCGGCTTCCTTGATGCGTTCTTTCACCAGGTTGATGATGATGTCGTCCGACACCAGTCCGCCCGCATCCATGATCTTCTTCGCTGCGACACCGAGAGGTGTGCCCGCCTTGACTGCCGCGCGCAGCATGTCGCCGGTGGAAATCTGCGGAATATTGAATTTTTCCTTGATGTAGTTTGCCTGGGTTCCTTTTCCGGCGCCGGGTGCACCGAGCAGTATCAGTTTCATTCTTTTCTATCCTCCGATTTTATTTGAGTTCCAAATATTTTACGTGCAGCATGCAGATCCTGTTCGGTATCAACCCCTCCTGGCGGAGCCTGCTGGGCGATGAACACGCCAATCTTGTACCCATAATAGAGTGCGCGCAATTGCTCCAATGCCTCATAGCGCTCTAACACTATTGGGGGGAGTTGCCCGTATGCGCGCAGGAAACCGGCACGGTAGGCATAGATGCCGATGTGGCGCAGCACGGGCAAATCGGCGGGTAATGGCTGGCGCCGCGCGAACGCATCGCGCGGCCAGGGGATAGGCGCGCGGCTGAAATACAGCGCGTTGCCATTTTTATCCAGCACCGCCTTGACGATGTCGGGGTTGCGCATCGATGTTTCATCGTGAATCGCATGGCAGGCTGTGGCAATCGCGCACTCCGGATGGCTGTGCAGATGTTCGGCAACGTCGCGAATCAGCGCGGGGGGTATCAGCGGCTCGTCGCCCTGCACGTTGACCACGATGGTATCGTCCGGCCAGCCTTGCAGTTCAACCACCTCGGCGATGCGATCGGTGCCGCTGAGATGGCTGTCTTTGGTCAGGCATGCCTTGAAGCCATGTTCGTGTACCGCGTTGGCAATCGCATGGTGGTCGGTGGCGATCCAGATTTGTTGCGCACCGCTTTGTGCGGCTTGTTCGGCGACCCTTACCACCATGGGTTTGCCTGAGATCGGCAGCAACGGTTTGCCGGGAAGCCGTGTGGACGCGTGTCGCGCCGGAATCACGACGTGAAAGTCGGTCATTGAATTTTTTCGGCTTCTTCGGGGGTCAGCTTGCGTGCTTCGTCGACCAGCATCACGGGTATGTCGTCGACGATTTTATAGGCCAACCGGTCCGCCTTGCAGATCAGTTCCTGCGCGGATTTCTGATAGATCAGCGGGGATTTGCACAGCGGGCAAACGAGGATATCAAGCAGCTTGGAGTCCATGGGGGTCGATCTTTCGCAATATTTGATCTATCAGGGCCGGGTCGATCTGGGCATTCACACGCAATACCCAATATCGCGCATCAGCGAATTCGGCACATTTTACCGCATCTTTTTCGGTCAGGAGTATCGCATCGCAATCAGCGAAGGACAGGTCGGCCGCATGGTAGGGATGATGGTCGGGGAAAGCGTGCGGCGTGAAGGGGATACCCAGTGTCTCCAGATGCTGGAAATAGCGTTGCGGATTGCCGATCCCGGCTACGGCATGGATGTTCGGTTTCTTGAAGTCTGCAGGAGCGGCTGTTTGGTCGGGGTTCAGCAAGTTGTAAAAAATCTCGCCGTTAAGGCTCATCGCATATTCGTTAGCCGCGGTATCGCCGCCATTCACCACGATGGCATCTACCGCTTGCAATCGCGATACCGGTTCCCGCAGCGGGCCGGCGGGGAGCATCAATCCATTGCCATACCGGAGCATGCCATCGATGACCGCGATTTCCACATCGCGCTGCAGGCGGTAATGCTGCAAGCCGTCATCGCACAGCACGACATTGCATTGCGGACAGGCTTGCAATGCAGCGTGGGCCGTGGCGACACGGTCTGCGCCCACCCACACAGGACAAAGGCCGCGTCGTGCCATCAGCAGGGGTTCATCCCCGACCTGAGCGGCGGTGTTTGACAGGGTGGCTGGTTGCGGCCTGGAGATGGTGCGGCCATAGCCGCGACTGATGATGAGCGGATACCAGCCGCGTTCGATGAGTTGTTGTGCCAGGGCAAGCGTGAGGGGTGTTTTGCCGGTTCCGCCGACACTGATGTTGCCGACCACGATGACGGGCAGCAGCAATTGATGGCTGGACAGGAAGTTGCTGAGATACAACTCGCGACGCAACGACACCAGCCCGCGAAAAATCAGGCTGATCGGATAAAGAATCAGGTGCATGGGGGTGATGCGATACCAATGGTTTTGCAGCCAGTTCACTTTGAAACCTCAAAAATTCAGAGTTCGCCCAAATGCAAGGCGCGAGAAAAGTTTTGCAGCGCAGCATAGGGTGGATATGTAAGCAAGAAATTTTCCCCGCAACGCAGCATAACCAGCCACTTGGCTGCCGTCTTTTGGCAACTTGGTGGAATGGCTGGTAGTTTCATCAGTTGGGATGAAATGTGGATTTTTATTTTGGTTGGCTCTGCGTGGTAAAGGTGATGCGCCCATACCCGGCGCGTCTTGCTGCTTCCATTATGTTGATCACGGATTGATGCGTGGCTTTGGCGTCCGCATCGATCACGATGGTCGGGTCGGTCTGGGTGCCTGCAGCCGCTTTCAGCGAGGCTGCCAACGCGTCAACACCGGTGTATGGCAAGCCCTTGTTGTTGATGGCATAGTGTTCCGAGGCATCCACGGCAACGCTGATCAGATTGGCCTTTGTGCCTGCGGTTTCTCCGCCTGCCTGTGGCAGATTGATCTGCAATTCCGAAAACTTGGCGTAGCTGGTGGTCACCATCATGAAAATCAAAATCACCAGCAACACGTCTATCATCGGGATCAGGTTGATCTCCGGTTCTTCGCGTCTGCGCCCGATTCGGAAATTCATGGCTGTTTAAATCGCACGTTGGCTGTGCACGATGGCCACCAGCTTGACGGCCTGTTGTTCCATCTCCATGGTCAGGCTGTCCACCTGCGAACGGAAGTGGCGGTAGAAAATCATGCTCGGTATCGCCACGATCAGGCCGAAAGCCGTGTTGTAAAGGGCGACGGAAATGCCGTGTGCCAGTATCGCGGGTGAGTTGCCAACCGCAGATTGCGAGCCGAAAATTTCTATCATCCCGACCACCGTGCCAAACAGCCCCAGCAAAGGGCTGATGGAGGCGATCGTGCCCAGGGTGGTGAGAAAACGATCCAGATCGTGCGACACGGCACGTCCTGCGTCATGCACGGATTCCTTCATCACTTCGGGGGTGCTTTTGATATTTCTCAGGCCAGCCGCGAAAATACGTCCCAGCGGCGAGCTGTCGGCAAGCCGGGTCAACATTCCGTCGCTGACACCGCGTTGTTTGAGTTCCTTGATGACTTCGTCCAGCAGGGCCGGAGGCGCAATGCGTTGGCTGCGCAAAAACATCAAACGTTCAATGATTAACCCGACTGCAATGATGGACGCAACAAGTAAAAAATATATCGGCCAGCCGGCCGCTTCTACAATTGCAAACACGCGGATTCTCCAAATGTGCTTAAATTATCAGGGCGCAACTGTAGCTTGTCGCATTGAGTTGAGCAACCTTTCTCAGGATTTACTTCAGCACTATTTTGTTAAGTTACCATTTGAAAAGAGTATTTCCGTTTATTCACAAATACTGTGGATAACTTTGTGGATGAACCTCGGGAAATACCCTTTAACTTGGCGTGGTAAAAGGGATTTTATTACTTTGCCTATTTATTGTGACTGGTTAAAATATATTAAAAACAATTAGTTATCGTATTTTTGTGATTTTACCGCCGGATAGGATGGTGAAAAGCGGCAAGTTTCCTTGAAGTGTGGATTATTTTAGGTTGTCAAGATGAATTTGAATATTTTTTCTGAAGAAAAGCCGCGTGTTTTTCGTGTTGCAGAACTCAACTTTGCAATCAAGCAGTTGCTGGAAAGCAACGTTCCCTTATTGTGGGTGCGCGGCGAAATTTCCAATTTGGTGAGGGCTGCTTCCGGCCATTTTTATTTTTCGCTGAAGGATGATCAAGCGCAAGTTCGCTGTGTCATGTTCCGGCATAAAAACCAATTGTTGAAAGAGCCGATCAGCAGTGGACAGCAGGTCGAAGTATTGGCAGCCGCAACTTTATACGAACAGCGCGGTGACTTTCAGTTGACCGTGGAGCAAATGCGCCCGGCAGGGTTGGGCATACTGTATGAGCGTTTCGAGCGGCTGAAACAATTGCTGGAAAGCCAGGGCCTGTTCGCCGCCGACCGCAAGCGTGTCTTGCCCTCTTTCCCGCAACGTGTTGGCATTATCACTTCGCCGCAGGCCGCCGCGTTGCGAGATGTGCTGACCACTTTAAGGCTGCGGATGCCCAGCTTGCCGGTGGTGATTTATCCCGCACCGGTACAAGGGGCAGGCAGCGCGGAGAAGATCGCGCAGGCCATAGCGGCTGCCAACCGGCGTGCGGAATGCGACGTACTGATCCTGTGCCGCGGGGGCGGCAGTCTCGAAGACCTGTGGGCGTTCAACGAAGAAGCAGTTGCGCGCGCGATCGCCGCCAGCAAAATCCCCATCGTCAGCGGGGTCGGCCACGAAACCGATTTCACGATCACGGATTTCGTCGCAGACGAGCGCGCCCCAACCCCGACCGCAGCTGCGCAGCGCGTGGCGCCGGATCGTCATGCCCTGCTCAGGGATTTGCTAGGTCAGGCGCAGCACTTGCAGCGCGCCCAGCGCAACCGGCTGCAGAATGCGATGCAATCTTTGGATTACCTGCAGGGCAGACTGGTGCATCCCGCTCAGCAGTTGCAACGCCGTTCCCAGCGATTGGACCAACTGCAACAACGCATGCTGCGTGCTTACGCTTATCGTAAACAGCATCAGCACTGGCAATGGCAATCGCTGGTGCAACGGCTGCGTGCGGCAAGCAGCGATTTCGCCCGTCTGCGCGACCGGCAGACCAATCTGTCGGAAGGATTGGTCAAGGCGATTCGTGCTGCGCAGGCACAGCGCATGGTCCGGGTAGACAATGCCGCACAGCACTTGATGCTGCTCGATCCGCAAAAAGTCCTGGCGCGCGGCTATAGCATGGTGAGAGACAAAAGTGGCGCTGTCGTGTCGGATGCCGGGCAGTTGGCGGTTGGCGCTGAACTGCACATCACTTTCGCCAAAGGATGGGCACGGGCTGGCGTTAAAGAGCGCGGCGGGTCATGAGGGGCTGAACTTAAATCGTTTGTGCGGTATGTGCGGCAGTGTTGGTTTTAGTTGTTGTCCAGCCTCCTTGGCAACTGTGCATATCGTTCCCGGCTTTCCGGTATCATTTCCTCCTTGCAAATCTGCCAAGCAATACAATCGTAATGACATCCGAAAACTTCATCGATCTCCCACCCTTGCTCAGTGCGCGCGGCACGATCACGCTGCCCGGTTCGAAAAGCATATCCAATCGCATCCTGCTGCTGTCGGCGCTGGCGCAGGGCACAACCGAGATACGCGATGTGCTGCTGTCGGACGACACCGGGCGCATGCTGGACGGTTTGCGCACGCTGGGTGTGGTTGTGGAGCAATTGGAATTGCATGTGTTCCGTGTGCAGGGCTGTGGCGGGAATTTTCCGGTCAAACAGGCAGACCTGTTCCTGGGCAATGCCGGGACCGCGTTTCGTCCCTTGACCGCCGTGCTGGCGTTGTCAGGCGGCGACTACAAACTTTCGGGAGTCCCGCGCATGCACGAACGGCCGATAGGCAGTCTGGTGGATGCGTTGCGCGAACTCGGCGCGGACATCGAATGTCTGGACAATGAAGGTTTTCCGCCGCTGGAGATTCATCCGGCAACATCGACCGGAGTAAACCGTGTCAGCGTGCGAGGCGATGTGTCCAGTCAATTTCTTACCGCTTTGCTGATGGCATTGCCATTGCTGGATCGCCAGGTCACCGTGGATGTGATCGGCGAGTTGATATCCAAGCCTTATATCGAGATCACGTTGGCGATGATGGCGCGCTTTGGCGTGAATGTTGTGCGGGACGGCTGGCGCAGCTTCACCTTGGTGGCAGGCAGCAGCTACGTGTCGCCCGGTACGATCTATGTAGAAGGCGATGCGTCTTCCGCTTCGTATTTTCTCGCCGCAGGTGCGATTGGCGGCGGGCCGTTGCGCATAGAAGGCGTGGGCAGCGGCAGCATACAGGGCGATGTGCGTTTTGCCGATGCGTTGGCATTGATGGGTGCACGGATAGAGCAGGGCGTGAACTGGATGGAGGCAAGTTCCCCCCAAGCCGGAAAACTCAGTGCGATCGAAATGGACTGTAACCACATCCCCGATGCTGCAATGACGCTGGCGGTGGTTGCGCTGTTCGCCGAGGGTACGACTATGTTGCGCAATATTGCCAGCTGGCGCGTCAAGGAAACCGACCGCATCGCGGCGATGGCGACCGAGTTGCGCAAAGTCGGGGCGACGGTGGAAGAGGGAGAGGATTTCATCCGTATCACGCCCCCGGCACAAATTCGGCATGCATCCATCGATACCTACGACGATCACCGCATGGCGATGTGCTTTTCGCTTGCCGCCTTTGGCGCGGAAGGCATGCGTATCAACGATCCGCGCTGTGTCGCCAAGACCTTCCCGAATTATTTCACGCTGTTGCATGATGTGGTGCGGGCTGTGCCGGTGATCGCGATCGACGGACCGTCTGCATCCGGCAAGGGCACGGTGGCACAGCTGGTCGCTGCCAGGCTCGGCTATCACTATCTGGACAGCGGGGCGTTGTATCGTTTGCTTGCGCTGGCGGCACAGCGCGATCGAATCCTGCTGACCGATGAAACGGGGCTGGCGGAATTGGCCGAACGCATGGATATCCGTTTTGAGGGTAACCGTATATTTTTGGACGGCATTCCGGTCGGCGATGAGTTGCGCGGCGAGCAATGTGCGGCTGCCGCTTCGATAGTGGCAGCCCTGCCCAAGGTGCGTGCCGCGCTTTTGAACAAGCAACACGCCTTCCGCAGGGCTCCTGGCCTGGTCGCGGATGGGCGCGACATGGGTTCGGTGGTGTTCCCGGACGCGGTGCTGAAGATATTTCTTACCGCCAGTGCCGAGGCGCGTGCCGACCGCCGTTATAAGCAGTTGATGGAGAAAGGAATCGATGCTAATATCGCGGCCCTTTTGATGGATATACGTGTGCGCGACGAGCGAGATACTCAACGCAACGCATCTCCGTTACAACAGGCACCGGGAGCAAGTCTGCTGGATACCACGGCGCTGAGCATTGATGAAGCAGTTCAGGACATCGAGCAGGCGGCACGTAAAATATTGTCAGACTATCCGGCGAAAAGCTCTAAATAACAGGTCCCCAAAGACTCACCGTCTGACGGGAAATTTAACCAACCTTCTGCACAAGCAGATAAATTTTTAGGTATATCCGATGAACTTAACCGCAGCAGCCGTACAAGATCCCGATAGTTTTGCAGCAATGTTTGAAGAAAGTCTGACGCGCAAAGAAATGCGCGCAGGCGAATTGATTACCGCACAAGTCGTGCGTGTCGATCACAACATGGTGGTCGTGAATGCCGGACTGAAGTCCGAAAGCTTGATTCCGATCGAGGAATTCCTTGACGCCAAAGGCGAATTGGAAGTCACGGCGGGTGATTTTGTCACCGTCGCGATCGAATCGCTGGAAAATGGCTATGGTGAAACCAAGCTTTCGCGTGAAAAAGCCAAGCGTCTGGCGGCATGGCACGAGCTGGAAGTCGCCATGGAAGAAGGCAAGATCGTGGAAGGCTATGTCAGTGGCAAGGTCAAGGGTGGTCTGACCGCGATGGTCAACGGTATCCGCGCATTTCTGCCGGGATCGCTGGTTGACATTCGTCCGGTCAAGGACACCACGCCTTATGAAAACAAGACCATGGAATTGAAGGTCATCAAGTTGGACCGCAAGCGCAATAACGTGGTGGTTTCCCGTCGCGCCGTGCTTGAAGCAAGCATGGGTGCCGACCGTGAAGCAATCATGGAGAATCTGAAGGAAGGCGCGATCGTCAAAGGCGTGGTCAAGAACATTACCGATTACGGTGCATTTGTCGACCTGGGCGGCATCGACGGTTTGTTGCATATCACCGATCTGGCATGGCGCCGCGTCAAACATCCGTCCGAAGTATTGACTGTCGGCGACGAGATCGAAGCCAAGATTCTCAAGTTCGACCAGGAAAAGAACCGTGTTTCGCTGGGCATCAAGCAAATGGGTGACGATCCCTGGAATGGTTTGGCACGCCGCTACCCGCAGGGCACACGCATGTTCGGCAAGGTGACCAATCTGACCGATTACGGTGCGTTTGTTGAGATCGAGCAGGGTATCGAAGGTCTGGTGCACGTTTCGGAGATGGATTGGACCAACAAGAACGTTCATCCTTCCAAGGTTGTAAGCCTGGGCGATGAGGTTGAGGTGATGATTCTGGAAATTGACGAAGCTCGCCGTCGTATCTCGCTGGGTATGAAACAATGCCAGTCCAATCCCTGGGATGATTTCGAGATCAACCACAAGAAGGGCGACAAGGTAAAAGGACAGATCAAGTCCATCACCGACTTTGGCGTGTTCATCGGCCTGGATGGCGGTATCGACGGTCTGGTGCATTTGTCCGATCTGTCATGGAGTCAACCCGGAGAGGAAGCCGTGCGCAGCTACAAGAAGGGCGACGAGGTCGAAGCCGTGGTATTGGCAATCGACGTTGATCGCGAGCGCATTTCTCTCGGCATCAAGCAGCTGGAAGGCGATCCGTTCGGCGGCTTTGCCTCCAGTCACGAAAAGGGTGCTGTGGTCACCGGTACCGTGAAGTCCCTGGATGCCAAAGGTGCAACGATTGCGCTGGAAGGTGATGTGGAGGCATATCTGAAAGCATCCGAAGTGTCTGCGGATCGTGTTGAAGATATTCGCAGCCACTTGAAAGAAGGTGACAGTGTTACAGCCGTCATCATCAACGTGGATCGCAAGAATCGCGGCATCAACCTGTCGATCAAGGCACTGAACAAGACGGAGGATACCGCTGCGTTGCAAAAGCTTTCATCGGAAAGCAATGCCAGTGCCGGCACCACCAATCTGGGCGCATTGCTGAAGGCCAAGATGAGCGGCAACAAGACCGAAGCTTAAGATTGAGGTTCCCGACATGATTCGTTCTGATCTGATTGCCAAACTGGCCGAATTGCATCCGCAACTGCTGGCCAAGGATGCAGAGCTTGCCGTTAAAGTGATTCTGGATGCCTTGTCTGCAACGCTGTCGCGTGGCGGACGTGTCGAGATTCGCGGTTTTGGCAGCTTTGGCCTGAATTACCGTCCGCCGCGTCAGGGGCGCAACCCCAAGACCGGAGACAAAGTAAAAGTGCCGGCCAAGTATGTTCCGCATTTTAAAGCAGGCAAGGAACTCAGGGAGCGGGTCTGCGAACAGAAGACTTGATTTCTGAATCAACACTTCAAGTGGCGGCATATCGCAAGGTATCGCCGCCTTTTTTTATGCTATCGTTGCGATGAATTTATCGGGGTATGCCATGCGTTATATCAACTGGATTATTCGAGTAGTCGTATTCATCGCGTTGCTTGGCTTTGCAGCAAAAAACGATCAGCCGATCACGCTGCGGTATTTTTTCGGCTATGAGTGGCAGTCCTACCTCGTGATTGCGCTATTGATATTTTTTTCCGCCGGCGCTGCAGTGGGCGTACTCGCGATGTTCCCCAAGCTGTTGCAACAACGCCGTGAAATCGCCGCCCTGAAACGCCAGGTTCGCTCCAGGGATAAGCTTGCCGAGATCGACGAAACGCAACAATTGCCAGGATAAGCACTTTAATTATGGAATTCCAATTCTGGATGCTACTGATCTTTCCGTTGTTTTTCGGAATGGGATGGTTGGCCGCACGCATAGATATCAAGGATCTGCTTTCGGAATCGAGTGTGCTGCCGAATTCATATTTTCAGGGGCTGAACTTCTTGCTCAACGAGCAGCAGGATAAAGCCATCGAGGCTTTCATTGAGGTGGTCAAGATTGATCCGCAGACCGTTGAGCTGCACTTCGCACTGGGCAGTTTGTTCCGCCGTCGTGGCGAAGTGGACCGGGCTTTGCGCATGCACCACAACCTGGTGGATAGAGCGGATCTGGACGATGACAAACGCCAGCAGGCGATCTTCGAGTTGGCTCAGGATTATCTGAAGGCCGGCATTCTGGATCGCGCCGAAAGTCTGTTCAGCGAATTGGAAGGCACCATATACGCCAAACAGTCTTTGGAGTTTTTGCTGGAACTGTTTCAAAAAGAACATGACTGGCTCAAGGCGATTGCGGTGAACCAACGGCTGGCAGCAGTATCCGGGCAGCCGTACAACAAGCAGGCGGCTTTTTTTTATTGCGAACTGGCGAGCGAGGAAATTGCGGCTGAAAGTTTTGCCGCTGCTCGCGATTATTTGCAGCAGGCATTGCGGGTTGACCAGAATGCGGTACGCGCCACCATGATGTTGGGTGATTTGCATGCCAGCGAGGGCAAGCACGCCGAGGCGATCGACATCTGGAAAAACATCGAAACGCAGGATGCACAATATTTGCCTCTGGTTGCAGAGCGAATGCTGGATTCATATCGCATCTTGAATGATGAGTTGGGCGGCATTGCCTTGTTGCGGGAATATTTGGGCAAGTATCATTCCCTGGACTTGATGAACGTGGTGTTTGCCGGTGTGCTGAAAAGCGAAGGTTCCGCTGCGGCCTACAAACTGGTGCGTGATGAGCTGGAGCGCAACCCGACTTTGCTTGGCCTGGATAAATTGCTGGAAGCACGGCTGCTGGAAATGCCGGGAGAGATGCGTGCCGATGTTGAACTGGTGAAAGACCTGGTTCACAAGCGCACCCGTAATCTGGCAACTTATCACTGCGCGCATTGCGGCTTCAAAGCGCGCCAATTCTATTGGCACTGCCCGGCCTGCCAAGCCTGGGGCAGCTACTCCCCCCGTCGTGGCGAAGAAACCGGAATGCCATTATGAGCGATCCCAGAATCATCATCGCGCTGGATTACCCGAATGCCTTACCCGCACTGGCATTGGCCGACAAGTTGGAACCATCGTTGTGCCGGTTGAAAGTCGGCAAGCAGCTGTTCACTGCCACCGGTCCGGCCTTGCTGGAAGAACTCATGCAGCGCGGGTTTGAGGTTTTTCTCGATTTGAAATTTCACGATATTCCGAATACTACTGCTCAGGCATGCAAAGCGGCGGCTGACCTGGGTGTGTGGATGGTCAACGTGCACGCGCTGGGCGGGCGCAAGATGCTGGAAGCGGCGCGCGAGGCGATTGCCCGCAGTGCGCAGCAGCCCAAGCTGATCGCCGTGACTTTGCTGACCAGCATGGCGCAACAGGATCTGGCCGAAATCGGCATCAACGCCACGCCTGCCGAAATGGTGCTGCGGTTGGCGGCCCTGGCGCGCGACAGCGGCCTTGATGGCGTGGTGTGCTCTGCGCAGGAAGCTGCGCTGTTGCGCAAACAGTGCGGCAACGAATTTTGCCTGGTGACGCCGGGCATCCGTCCGGCACATACCAGCCTTGACGACCAGTCTAGGGTGATGACACCTAATGCTGCCATGCAAGCGGGTTCCAGCTACCTGGTCATCGGCCGCCCGATCACCCAGGCTGTTGATCCGTTGCAGGCACTGCTTGAGATCAATCAGGAACTCGATATGAGAAGGAAAAACGGAGGTG
>CAZCKZ010000021.1:0-14445 GCA_964499395.1 uncultured Gallionella sp.
CGAACAGCCGAGACAACCATGACCGGACTGGATCGGGAAGGACACGCCGCCGTTCCATTTCAGCGTCGCGCAGGCATTGTAGGTGACCGGTCCCTTGCAGCCGACCTCGTAGAGACACCAGCCGTTGCGCGCGCCCTCGTCGTCGAAAGTCTTGGCGTACTTGCCCTGGTCGTAGAACGGGCGGCGATAGCAGCGGTCATGGATGGTCTGGCCATAAAATGACTTGGGACGGCCCAGTTCGTCCAGTTCGGGCAGATTGCCGAAGGTCAGGTAATGCGCGAGCACACCGGTGATCACCGCGGGTATCGGCGGGCAGCCGGAGATGTTGATGATGGGTTTGTCCCTGATGATGTCCGATACCGCCACAGCACCGGTGGGGTTTGGGTTGGCATTGGGGATGCCGCCGAACGAGGCGCAGGTGCCCACCGCGATGATCGCCGCCGCGCCTTTTGCCGCATCCTGCAGCAGATCGAGGTTTGTCCTGCCGGCTATGGTGGAATAGATGCCGCCATCATTCATCGGCACAGAGCCATCGACCACCAGCAGATATTTTCCGAAGAAATTCCGCATCGCATCCTCGCGTGATTTTTCGGCGCCGTAACCGGAAGCGGCCTGCAGCGTGTGGTGATAGTCGAGCGAGATCATGTTGAAGATCATGTTCTCCAGCGTGGGCGAATAAGAGCGCGTCAGCGACTCGGTGCAACCGGTGCATTCCTGGAACGACAGCCAGATCACCGATGGTCGTTTGGCCTTGATCAGCGCTTCGGCGATCGCAGTCGCGGTACCGGGCGGCAATGCCATCATCGACGCCATGGCAGCGCAGAATTTCAGGAACGCACGGCGGCTGACGCCCTGCTGTGCGAGCCGTTCTCCAAGAGTGTCGTGTTCATTCATTGCTGCACCTCGTCGTTAAGTTGAGCGCGTAACAATTCCAGTCCGGTGCCAATGTCTTCAGTTTGGCTCTTGATGATTTCCGGAATGGCAGTGATCTCTATCATGTCCGCCACGATGTCACCTTCCACGTTGTAGTGCGTCACCCACCATACGCCGGGGTAGCGCGTTTCGATGATCTCGCTGGCGCCGATGGCTTCGATGCGCGCGGAGACTTCGCCCTGCCCGAGCGTCTGGCGCAACTGCTCATATTCGCCTGGTGCGAACGGCAGACTGTTCAGATCTATCATTCCGGTCTCGCCGATTTCCGCCAGTTGCTCCAGGCGGGACGCGATCTCCGCCAGCAGTGCACGGATATTGCCGACGGAATAGGCATCATCGGTCTGCGGGTAGATTGGGATGTCTTTCAGGTTGTGACTGGGCGGACTCATGCGTGCCATTCCTCGACGAGTTGCATCGCCTGATCGCAGGCGAGCCGGATCGCGGCGGAGACGGGCCGGGAGGGCGTGTCGCCCCAGCCTATCGTTTGCGGCTGGATACCGATCAGTGCGCGTTGTTGCGGCAGCTGGCCTGCGAGCAGCGCGATTGCCATCAGATCGATCAGGCTCACCTCATGCACGCTGTGCTTGCGGTTGCTGCCGACGAATGCGTCCATTTGTTCGCCGGCGAATACCCTGGTCGTGCCGGGTTCGCCGTCGTACTGCACGGCATCGATCACGATCAAATTATCGGCATCTTCGATTGCGCCTGCCAGAGAGAAACTCAATGTGCCGCCATCCATCAGCTCGACGTGATCGCGCTGTACCGCATGTTCGGCAAGCTGCCGTATCGCATGTACGCCCGCACCCTCATCCTGCAACAGAACGTTGCCGATGCCGAGGATCAGTGTCTTGCGACGGTTATTCATTTGAGCGAAACCGCGATCAGATGATGCGCATAATCTAGCACTCCGGGATTAAAAATCAACTGAGTAAATCGCTCTTGTTTCAAAATATTTCAGCGACACAACTCGGCTGCATTCAGGAGTAAACTCGCAAAACTCCATTCAATGGAATTCCCGCCATGTGTCTCGGCATACCGATGCAAATCGTCGCGATAGACGGCTACAACGCGCGCTGCACGGCCAAGGGCGTGATGCGCGAGGTCAGCCTGTTCATGCTGCAGGACGAACCCGTCGCGGTGGATGATTTCGTGATGGTGCATGTGGGCTACGCGCTGCAGAAGATGACCGAGCAGGAAGCATGCTCGACATGGGAACTGCTTGATGAAATGCTGGCCGGAGAAACAGGCGGATAGCATGAAGAGTAATGTCTTTAGGTAATGGGATCGCCGGGCGAAAGTGCCAATTGCCCCTTGCCCGATTGCACCATCTGCTCGAGGGTAGACTGCAATTCATTTCCGTTGGCCATGCTTAATCTCCCAGTGAACAATGAATCCCCCTTGCATATTCGCGACGAATTCATCATCAGACCTTGTCGCACAAGCTCGAATTTCCCGACGCACGCCATCGAAAATCGAGCGCATCCCCAGTCCCTGAGTCCCATCCAGGCCGGAACCCCGCAGGCCAGGTGATCATCGTCGTGGATTACTAGCGTCGGCGGTTCGCCTGTTGGAAGGTTATTGGCCTGGGTGTCGGTCGAATACATTGATTGAGATGGTAAAGCTTCTGTCCTGCATCTAGAATGCGGCTACTGCCGGAAGCCGGCTACATGCCGCCAAGACTGCGGCCAAATATCCATTGAATCCCATAGAAAATTGGCTGAAGAGCCATCAATCGCGCATCCGGCGGTCACTAAACCTTTCGCTCATGCTGGGCATGGCCAACGGTGTCCTGGTTATCTTGCAGGCGTGGCTGCTGGCTTTCGTGATCAATGCGGCGGTCTTCCGGCATGAGTCGGAGGCGTCGGTCCTGCCGTGGCTCTGGCTCATGTTGCCGGTCTTCATCATCCGTTTCTTTCTGGTCCTGGCCTCCGAACGCGCCGCATTTGAAGGCGCTGCAGAGATGCAGAAGGTGTTGCGCGAGCAGCTATACGATCATTACCAGGCGCTGGGGCCGCTATGGCTGGCCTCGCGAGCGAGTGGCGATCTGGCCAATCGCGTGGCGACGGGCATCGAAGCGCTGCATGGCTATTACGCCCGCTGGCTTCCCAACCGGGCCCTGAGCGTGTTGCTGCCCCTGACGATCCTGGTTGCCGTGTTCCCCACCGACTGGGTGTCCGGCTTGGTACTGGTGCTGACTGCCCCATTTATCCCCGTCTTCATGATACTCATCGGCAAGGGCGCCGAGGAACTCAACCAGCGCCAATGGCGGCAGTTGGCACGCATGAGCGGACGCTTTCTGGATGCGCTGCAGGGACTCACCACGCTCAAGCTGTTCAATGCCAGCCGGCGCGAGGCGCAGGTGGTGGCGGAAATATCCGAGGACTACCGGGCGAGCACCATGAAAGTGCTGCGCGTCGCTTTCCTTTCTTCGCTGGTTCTGGAATTTCTCTCTACCGTAAGCATCGCCGTCGTCGCAGTGCTCATCGGTTTCCGCCTGCTGTGGGGAGATATCGCCTTTCTTCCGGGCTTCTTTGTCCTGCTGCTGGCCCCCGAGTATTACTTGCCGCTGCGTTCGCTCGGTGGTCATTACCACGCGCGCATGGAGGCCATTGGCGCGGCGGAGGGTGTGGTGGAAATTTTACAGACACCGTTACCCGACCGAATGCCGCGCCAGGAAACCGATCCTGTTCCGGACGCGCTGTTGGGCGTGCAGTTCCAGGATGTGGAATTTGCATACGAACCGGGCCGCCCGGCTTTGAAAGGAGCCACTTTCAATGCGGAGGCGGGCTGTGTCACTGCGCTTGTGGGGACGAGCGGCGCGGGCAAGAGCACCGTGCTGAACTTGCTCCTGGGTTTCGCCAAGCCGCAACACGGCAGCATCCGGGTCAACAACCTTGACCTTGCCCGCTTCGACGACGCTGCGTGGCTGGAGCACGTTGCCTGGGTGCCGCAGCATCCCCACGTGTTCGCCGGCACGGTGCTGGACAACATCCGCATGGCGCGGCCTGCAGCCTCCGACGAAGAGGTGGAGGCTGCCGCCCAAGCGGCAGGCGCGCATGATTTCATCCTCGCGATGCCCCAGCGCTATCACACGCCTGTCGGTGAGCGTGGCGCGGGGCTCTCGGGCGGCGAGGTTCAGCGCCTCGCGCTGGCAAGGGCGTTCCTGAAGAATGCGCCGCTGGTGTTGCTGGATGAAGCCACGGCGCATCTGGATGGCCACACGCAGGCGGTGGTGATCGACGCGATCGCCGAACTGGCGCGAGGCCGCACCGTGATCATGGCTGCCCACCGCCTGAGCACGCTCGCCCTGGCGCATCACGTGGTGGTCCTGGAAGAGGGACGGGTGGCCGAGGCGGGCGAGCGCGCGGCGTTGATGGCCAGCGGCCATGCCCTCGCCCGCCTGGCACGCATAGGCGATACGGTGGCGGCGGGATGAGCAGCCGGATGCGATCGCCCGGCACCGGCTCCCGCGCCGACTTCTGGCGGCTCATCAAGCTATTGCTTCCTTACAAGGGCTGGATGGCGGCGGGTGCCGCCCTGTCGCTGGCCACACTGCTGGCCAATGTCGGGCTGATGGCGGTATCGGGCTGGTTCATCACCTCCATGGCCCTCGCCGGCCTGGCCGGGGCGGCGATGAACTATTTTACGCCCGCCGCATTGATTCGCTTTTTTGCGATCGTCCGCACTGGCGGCCGCTATCTGGAACGGCTGGTGACCCATGAGGCCACGTTCCGCCTGCTGTCCGAACTGCGGGTGTGGTTCTACGCCCATCTCGAGCCCCTGGCTCCAGCCCGCCTGATGAAATATCGGAGTCCCGACTTGGCGAGCCGCATCCAGGCCGACATCGACACGCTGGATCAGGTCTATCTGAATTTTGTCGTGCCGGTGATCGTAGCGGCGCTGGGAACCGTCATCATGGTGACGGCGCTGGCGTTCTTCAGCGTGCAGGTGGCGATTGCAGCGGGTGCCTTTTTGCTGCTGGCCGGTGTCGGCCTGCCGATTTATACGCGAAAGCGCGGCGCCGAACCCGGAACGCGCCTTGTGGATAACCGTGCCGCCTTGCGCAGCGCCGCAGTGGATGGCCTTCAGGGGCTGGCGGAATTGCGCGTATATGGCGGGGTCGAGCGCCAGGCGCAACGCGTGATGGATATCTCCGGGCAGCATATCCAGGCCCAGCGGTCCCTGAGTCGGCTCAACGGATTTTCCCAGGGCAGCCTGGGTCTGCTGGTTAACTTGGCGCTTTGGTGCACCGTGTTGCTGGCTGTACCCCTGCTGGGCTCCGGTGCGCTGCAGCCCCCCGAGTTGCCCATGCTGGCGCTCTTTGTGCTGGCCAGCTTCGAGGCGGTGCTGCCGCTTCCGCGAGCCTTGCAGGTTCTGGGCGAGGCGCTCGCCGCGGCGCGCCGCCTGTTCGAGATCATCGACGCCGAGCCGGCAGTGCAGCCCCCGGCGGGACCGTCGCCCGTGCCTGAAGATTCCAGCCTGCACATACGGGGGCTGGAATTCCGCTACGACGAAGCTGCGCCGTGGGTGCTGAAAGGACTGGATCTGGAGCTGCCCGAAGGCGGCCGTCTGGCCCTCGTTGGCGCAAGCGGGGCGGGCAAGAGCAGCCTGGTGCAGCTGCTGGTTCGCTTTTGGGAATACCAGGCGGGCGAAATCCGGTTGGGGGGGCGTGATCTGAGCGTCTACCAGGCTGCTGACTTGCGGGAGTACATTGCGGTCGTATCTCAGGACGCCTACCTGTTTAATGCGACGGTGCTGGAAAACCTGCTCCTGGCGCGTCCGAGCGCCACCGAAGGGGAGGTGGTCGAAGCCTGCAAGACTGCCCGGATACACGATTTCATCGTGAGCCTCCCCGAGGGCTACAACACCGAACTGGGCGAGGCGGGAACCCGGCTTTCGGGCGGCCAGGCCCGCCGCGTCGCCGTCGCCCGCGCACTGCTTAAAAACGCCCCCTTTCTTATTCTCGATGAACCGACCGAGGGTCTGGACGCAGTCACCGAGCAGGAGCTTCTGGCGGCCATAGACCGGCTGATGCAGGGACGCAGTGTGCTGCTCATCACCCATCGCCTGACGATGCTCGCCCACCTGGTCGACAACGTGGCGGTAATCGAGGATGGGCGCATCGTCGAACAAGGGACGGTGGTGGGGCTGATGGCGAGCGAAGGACCTTTCAGAAGGCTGCATGACGCCCTCGGGGCGTGATTTTCCATTCGGCGAAACAAAAAAGCTGGGGACTGGGTCCCCGGCGGCATGGAAAGTCGCGAAACGTTAACTGGGAAACGTTAGCTGGGATTGCGTTTCTTTTCATCCTCCTGGGCGTCCAACAGCGCGCCGCCGGCAGCGGAGATCAGCACGATCATCACGGTGCCGACCAGCCATGCAAAGTACCAGGAAGCCTCGGCCCCCAGAATCACGCCGAGGACGATGACGAGAACGGCGATCACCAGGTAAAGCAGGAACTGGAAAAAGGTTTTCATCGTATCTCCTTAGTAAGCATGATCGTCAGCTTCCACCGCGGCGCCCTTGACCTTGCCCCGCATGACATAGAACGCCCAGCTGGTGTACCACAAGATCAGCGGCACGAACACCGCGGCCCAGCCGGTCATCCAGGCAAGCGTCAGCTGGCTTGAGCCCGAATTCCACGCCGTGAGGCTTTGCGAGGGATCGCTGCTGGATGGCATCATGAAGGGGAACAGGGCCGTCCCCGCCGTGCCAAGGACGCCGATCCAGGCCAGTGCACCCAGCCACCAGGCAAGGGTGGCTTTGCTGGCACGCGCCGCCAGTACTCCGAGCAGCATGCCCACATAGCCCAGCGCCGGTACCAGCCAGAGGATGGGATGATTGTGGAAATTGCCCAGCCAGGCGCCGTCGGCCAGGGTGACCGTCTGTTGCAGGGGAGTTTGGGCAACGGCCGGATCAGGTCCCGACACCAGCTGGAAGCCCTGCATGTTGGCTACCCAGATTCCGCCAATGGTGAACAGCACTGCAGCCACAATCCCGCCGACCACCACAGCGCCGCGTGCCCGTTCTTGCAAGGCACCTTCGCCCCGCCCCATCAGCATGGCGCCACCCATGAATATCGACAGCGACAGGGAGAGCAATCCGGCAAGAATGGCGAACGGATTGAACAGCGTGATGAAGCTGCCCGTGTAATAGGACGTCATGTTCCAGCTGAAATGGAAGGGCACGCCCTTGAACATGTTGCCGATGGCGGCGCCATAGATAACCATGGGCAACAACCCGCTCACAAGCAAGGCCCAGTCCCAGACATTCCGCCAGCGGGCGGAAGGCAATTTGCTGCGGTACTCAAAGCCCAGGGGGCGCACGATCATGCTCCATAGCAGCAGCAGCATGACCACGTAGAGACCCGAAAAGGCGGTGGCGTAGATCAGGGGGAAGGCTGCAAAAATCGCGCCGCCCCCCAGAATGAACCACACCTGATTGCCGTCCCAGTGGGGACCGATGATGTTGAGCGCAACACGGCGTTCCGTGTCAGTGCGCCCTACGTAGCGCAGCAGGGTACCGACGCCCATGTCCATGCCGACCATAACGGCCAGCCCAATGAGCAGTACGCCCAGCAACACCCACCACAACACTTTCAGTATCAAATAGGCTTCCATCTCAGATCTCCTCGCGTTTCATCATGACGCCCGCGCCAGCATAGGCACCGCCCGGGGCCGGTTCGTGTGAATGCTCGTCCGGACCCTTGCGGATGAACTTGACCATCAGATACATCTCCACCGCGATAAAAATGGAATACAGCAGCACGAACCCTGTGAGGGAGAACACCATGTACACCACGCTGTGGGTGGAGGCGGACATCCAGGTCGGCAGCATTTGGTACACCGTCCAGGGTTGGCGTCCCAGCTCCGCGACCAGCCACCCCATCTCGCATGCGAGGAAGGGGATGGGGATCATCCAGGGCGCAAGCTTGAGAAACCAGCGGTGCCGTTCGACGTCGTTACGCAAGGTATAGATCACCGCTATGATCAAGTAGGCCAGCATCAGAAGGCCGGATGCGACCATGAGGCGGAAGGTCCAGAAGATGGCAGCTACCGCCGGTATGGTGTCATTGGCGGCCTGGGCAATATCTGCATCGGTGGCCTGTGAGACATCTTCATCAGGCGCATAGCGCTGCACCAGAAAGCCGAAGCCGAGATCCTGCTCGTGGGCCTTGAACTGGGCCAGGGCTTGGGCATTGGTCGGGTCCTTGCTGAGGATCTTGAGCGCCTCCACCGCGGGAATGCCGTTCCTGACCCGTTCCGCGGCCTGTGCCTTGATCTCCTGTATCCCCGGTACCTCCTTGGTCATGGTGTGGGTCAGAAGCGGCGTCAGCACGTAGGGGATCTGCAACGACCAGGTGTTGCGCTGTTCGCTCTGGGAAGGCCAGGCAGCGACATTGAATGGTGCTGGCGCCGGTTCGGTTTGCCACATCGCTTCCATGGCCGCCAGCTTGCTGGGCTGTGCATTGCCCCCGACGAAGCCCAGCGCATCTCCCAGGGTAATGACACCCGCGGTTGCGAGCACGCCGAAGAGCGCGGCCATCCGGAACGAGCGCTTGGCGATCTCGGTATGCTTGCCGCGTAGCATGTACCACGCGCTGATGCCGGCGACGAAGATTGCGGCTGTCACATAACCGGCAATGGTGGTATGAACGAATTTCGCTTGGGCATCGCTGTTGAAGATGAGGTCAGCAAAATTTGTCAACTCCATGCGCATGGTGATCGGGTTGAAATGCGCCCCCTTCGGATCCTGCATGAAGCCGTTGGCCACCAATATCCACAGCGCCGAAAGGTTGGAGCCCAGCGCCACGAGATAGGTCACGATCAGGTGCTGTCCTTTCGAAAGACGCTGCCAGCCGAAGGCCATCAGGCCCACGAAGGTAGACTCCATGAAGAAGGCCATCAGGCCCTCAATCGCAAGGGGAGCACCGAAGATGTCGCCGACGAAACTGGAGTAAAAGGACCAATTAGTGCCGAACTCGAATTCCATCGTCAGGCCGGTCGCCACGCCAAGGGCGAAGTTGATGAGAAACAGCTTGCCCCAGAATTGGGTCATCTCCCGGTAAATCTTCTTGCCGGTCGTGAAATAGACTGTCTCCATGGCGGCGAGCAGAAAGCTGAGTCCGAGAGTCAGCGGGACAAACAAGAAGTGGTACAGGGCAGTCGCTGCGAATTGCCAGCGTGAGAGTTCAACGACGGTACCGTTAATCATGGGGCACTCCTATTCGTTAACAATGGAAACTGGGTGGGCTTTTTTAAAACATTTTCAATAGGAATATTTTAAGAAATATTAGCATAATCTAATTAAATAAGGGCAAGGCCCTTTTTTGGGAAACCACATCAAACCTTGCTCTTCTGCATTGCAACGAACGTTTATTCATGAGTCATTACCGTTCTGAAAGAAACAAGCACCTGATGCCAGGCACTCATCCCGGATATATGGGATGGCCAAACGTCAACTTGGTTCTTTTAGTCTCTCTGCAAATGTCGATCAATACGTATAACTACCTATCCACCAACAAGCGCAAGTGCCGGTGCAGTTCTTTGCTTTCCATCGCTCGTCTCCCAAACAAGTTAGAGACGATAGATTAACTTTTACCCACGCAAATGTCAGATGAACCGATAAATCATAGTTGATGCGACGGGTAATTAAATTTTGATGAAATTATCAGGTTCTTCAACTGGGACTATACTGCGAAAATATTTACGACAGACTAACCGTTATGTGCCTCGGCATTCCCATGCAAATCGTCGCGATCGACGGCTACAACGCGCGCTGCACCGCCAAAGGCGTGATGCGCGAGGTGAGCTTGTTCATGCTGCAGGATGAATCCATCGCGGTGAACGACTACGTCATCGTGCATGTCGGCTACGCGATCCAGAAGATGACTGAAAAGGAGGCACATTCGACCTGGGAATTGCTGGATGAATTGGTGGCTGCTGAAGACTTTAACTTGGAAACAACGGACTATTCGACAAAATAATATGACGAGCTTAGCGGAATTATTTGATCCTGCTACCCCTGCGGGCTCTTTTCTCATTAATACAGCGTCAGCTATCGCGGCCGTAGCAGTCATCACAATTGCAGCATGGCTAATCGGCCCTTTACGATGGTGGATCGCTGGTCGGAATCTCAAGCGAATTTTGCTTAATGGCCGAAGATTTGTTTTTGTCTTTAATCCAGAACTTAAGCAAAGCAAGGTTATGACTTTTTTGCCAAGTGGTGAGATTGGTGAAGGCAGGAATTCAAACGAGCACACTTGGCGAATTCACCATGGGAAGTTGGAGATATTTGCGTTTGATGGATTGATATATAGCCGGTTCGTCCGAGATAAAAAATCTGGAAAGTTGGTGCATACGAATGACTCTGATGCCAGATCAATTCATGGGCAATATATACAGCCACATTTCACACCTTGGCCGCGTGGAGGCAAAAATGTTGAGATTGAGTTCGTTGATATGGCAGAAGCAACAACTAGAGCGTATGAGCAATTAAGAACAGATAAGTCATTGTGGGCTGACGTTGCGGAAAAATTCTCAGGTAGTGGTCTTGGTAAGACCCAGGAAGAGGGAGTTCTTTTATACATGGCAACGGCTTTTACGACTAATCATGTTTCTCTCTATGGGAAGCGCCCTCCTTCTAGAGTATATGAGCTTATAGATGCAAATGAATTTAAAGCTGGCCATTTTGCAGATAATGGGAATTCATTTGTCCGGTTTGGTGAAAAGGGCCCTAGATATATTGACATTGCAGTTCGCCGCGAGGATTTTGAAAAATTAGTCGAGCAAATGAAGAAAGATTCATCCAAAGCAATTTAACCCGTCACAACACAACACCATGACTCTCACCGCACAGGACTGGCTCAACAAGATCAAGGCGCTGCCGCTCACGCGCCGCGTGCGCATCATGAATGTGTGCGGTGGTCACGAGCGCTCGATCACGATGGCGGGGCTCCGCAGCGCGCTGCCGCAGAATGTGGAGTTGATCCCCGGTCCCGGTTGTCCGGTATGCGTTTGTCCCGAGGAAGATGTGTACCTTGCGATGCAATTGGCGTTGCATGCGGGCGTGATTCTGGTTGCGTTCGGCGACATGCTGCGCGTGCCGGTTAATGTCCCGAAGTCGGAACCGCGCTCGCTGGAGCAGGCCAAGGCCGCAGGTGCCGATATCCGCCCGGTGTCGAGCCCGCAGGAAGCGGTGAAGATCGCCAGAGAAAATCCCGAGCGGCAGGTGGTGTTCTTTGCCGCGGGTTTCGAGACTACGACTGCGCCGGTCGCGGCGATGCTGCTGGAAGGCGTGCCGGATAATCTGTTTTTGCTGCTGTCCGGGCGGCTGACCTGGCCTGCGGTGGCGATGCTGCTCGAATCGGAAACGCCGGGCTTCGATGCGCTGGTCGCGCCCGGCCATGTCGCCACGGTGATGGGGCCGGAAGAGTGGTCGTTCGTCGTGGAGCAGCACCGCATGCCAGCGGCGGTCGCGGGCTTCACGCCGCTGTCGCTGCTCGCGGCGATCTATTCGGTGTTGCGCCAGTTGCTCGAAGGGAAACATTTTCTCGACAACTGCTATCCCGAAGTGGTGCGCCCCGGCGGCAATGCTGCCGCGCAGAAACAACTCAAACAGGCGCTGGATGTGGTGGATGCGAACTGGCGCGGCATCGGCATCATCCCGGCTTCGGGTTTCGCGCTCGACGCGCAGTTCGCTGCGCACGATGCGCGCATAAAATTCACCGGATATGAAACGGAAGGACGCAAACGCGTCGGCGAAATGCCGCCGGGTTGCGACTGCGCGCGTGTGGTGCTGGGCAAGATCTATCCGAACGAATGCAAACTGTTTGGTACTGCCTGCACGCCGCGCACGCCCATTGGCCCGTGCATGGTGTCGGACGAGGGCGCGTGCCGGATATGGTGGGCGGGCGGGATGCGGGAACGGATAGAAACTGAAGATGTCGGTTCGCCCTGAGCGTAGCTGACGAAGTCAGCGGAGTCGAAGCATGAATTCAGCGCCGCTCCAGCCACTGGCGACGCCAGAAAATCAATCCCATCAATATCGCAATGCCCGTCATCATGCCCATTGCGAACCAGAAGCCATTCGGGTCGCGCAGCAGCGGCATCTCGCGGAAATTCATGCCGAAGATGCCCGCGATCAGCGTCGCCGGCATGAACAGCATGGCTACCACTGTCAGCGCGCGCACCTCCATGTTGACGCGGTTGCTGATACTGGATAGATAGATGTCCAGCATGCCCGCGAGCAGGTCGCGCACCGATTCCAGCGACTCGATCAGGTGCACCGTGTGGTCGTACACGTCGCGCAGGTAAGGGATGGTCGCGGGCTGGAAATATCCGCCGTCGTTGCGGATCAGCGCGTTCAGCACCTCGCGCAGCGGCCAGATGGCGCGGCGCAGTTCCATCGCCTCGCGCTTCAGTTTGTGGATGTTCTGCAGGATCTCCGTGGTCGGCTTGCGCAGCAACTCTTCCTCCAGCGCCTCGCAGTCGTCGCCGATTTGCTCGAGCGCGAGGAAATAGCGATCGACGATGATATCCAGCAGCGAATAGGCCAGGTAATCCGCGCCATACTTGCGCACCATGCCCTTGTCGGTGCGCAGCCGCTCGCGGACGGGGTCGAACGATCCGGTCGGGCGTTCCTGGAAGGTGAGCACGAAATGCGCGCCGAGGATGATGCTCACCTGCTCCGAACTGATCGCCACGGTTTCCTTGTCATAGCTGAAGAAGCGCGCCACGAAATACAGGTAGTCGTCGTAGCTGTCCAGCTTGGGGCGCTGCCCGGTGTTCAGGATGTCCTCCAGCACCAGCGGATGCAGGCTGAACGCTTTCCCGACTTCGGCCATCAGCGCCGGGTCGTGCAGGCCGTAGAGATTGAACCACAGCGTATCGTTTTCACCTGGCCGCAGATCCAGGTCGGTAAGATGTTTGGCACTCTGTTCGGTGCATTGCGCAGTGCTGTAGCGCATCAGTGAAAATTCGGCGTGCGCCGTTTTCACCTCGCCGACATGCACCAGCGCACCGGGCGGCAGGCCGATCTTCTTGGTACTGGTACGGCGTGTTTTTCTCATGGATTGTCGGTAAGGATGACGGAAGCGATTCAAATATCTTCAGGCACCATCTTGATCGCGCCGCACGGGCACTCCGAGACGCAGATGCCGCAGCCCTTGCAGTAATCGTAGTTGAACTGGAAGCGCTTGCCGGGGCCGAGCTTGATCACCGCGTTGTCGGGGCATACGCCGTAGCAGTTGTCGCACTCGAAGCAGTTGCCGCAGGACAAACAGCGGCGCGCTTCGAACAATGCATTCGTTTCGTCCAACCCGCCCTGCACCTCGTCGAAACTGGTCTGGCGGCGGATGATGTCCAGCATCGGGCGCACGGTCTTGTCGGCATCGGAGTAGTACCACGGGTTGAGTTTGTCGTAGGTGACGAGCTCGTGTTTGGGCACGGGTTGGTATTCGGCGCCGCGCAGCCAGGCGTCGATGTGGCGCGCCGCCTTTTTGCCGTGACCCACCGCGACGGTGACGGTACGCTCCGACGGCACCATGTCGCCACCCGCGAAGATGCCGGGATAGCCGGTCATCATGTTGGGCGCAACCTGCACTGTGCCGTCCTTGATCTCCAGACCCTTCACGCCTTCGAGCAGCGACAGATCGACATCCTGTCCCAGTGCGAGCACGACCGAGTCGGCCTCCAGTTTTTCGAATTCGCCGGTCGGCTGCGGGAAGCCCTTGTCGTCGAGTACCATCTTCTCGACGGTGATCTCGCCTACTTCAGCCTGTTTGATCGTCGACAGCCATTTGATCATCACGCCTTCCTGCATCGCTTCCTCGATCTCGAAATCGTGCGCCGGCGCCCTGTCGCGGGTGCGGCGGTAAACGATGATCGGCTCGGCGCCCATGCGCTTGACGGTGCGCGCCACGTCGATCGCGGTATTGCCGCCGCCGTACACCACGACCTTGCGGCCCAGCATCGGCTTGTCTTCGCCCTCCATCGAGCGCAGCACCGACACCGCATCGACGATGTGCGCCGCATCGCCCGCCGGGATCATCGTGCGCTTGCCGATATGCGCGCCGACCGCGAGGAAGGAGGCGTCGAAGCCACCCTGTTTCATGCTTTGCTCGATGTTCGCCACTTTCGCGTTGAACTTGAGTGTGACGCCCAGGTCGAGGATGCGCTGCACTTCGGCATCCAGCACCTCGCGCGGCAAACGGTATTTGGGGATGCCGAAGCGCATCATGCCGCCCGCCAGCGGCCCGGCCTCGTGTATCTCGACCTTGTGACCCATGCGCGCCAGATGATAGGCGGCGGACAAGCCGGATGGCCCCGCACCGACCACCAGCACTTTCTTGCCGGAAGCGGCAGCGGGTGCATCAAATTTCCAGCCGCGCTTGACTGCCTCGTCGCCGAGAAAACGCTCCACCGAATTGATGCCGACGGGCTGGTCCAACTGGCCGCGATTGCACGATGTTTCGCACGGGTGGTAGCACACGCGCCCCATCACGGCGGGCAG
>CAZCKZ010000022.1:0-14154 GCA_964499395.1 uncultured Gallionella sp.
GCAATCGGCGTCAGCAATCCGCAGGTTGAATTGACCGAATATATCGCGCAAATTCTGTATCGCTACCGGCTGCACCGGCAATGGATGTTCTTTGAGCTGAACCCGCAACTGATATTCCCCAAGGTCAATAATTTCAGGTCCAGCTTTGCGCTCACCATGCGTCTGGAAATGCTGTTTGACGGAACCAGGTAATACCCGGGGCAATAATCACTTCCCTTTCTTGAATCGCTCGATCTCGCGCCGGTCGCGCTTGGTCGGCCTGCCCTTGAAAAAAAAGGGTTGCGGCTGTAGCTTGAGTTGCGCGGCGATGGCCTCGCGCCGTTCACGGCTGGCATCGGTCTCGCGATAGAGTTTCTGAGCCTGTGATGCCGGCCCGCGCTTATTGGACAATGCGATCACCTCGACGACGTATTGCTTTTGCCCGATGTTGACGGTGAGCATATCGCCCACCACCACCGGTTTGGCCGGTTTGACGCGCGTCTCATTGAGATGGACTTTACCGCAATCGACAGCGTCAGCCGCCAGTGAGCGCGTCTTGAAAAAACGCGCGGCGCACAGCCACTTGTCGATGCGGAATTTTTCTGTATGGTCGTCTGTATTCATCACAATGCTGCGAACACTCAAATTGGGCCGATGCGGGTTTGATCGTCCGGGGCGGAACCGGGCATCTTTCCTGTATTATTTCAGCAGCGGATCATCCCTGGGCAACTGTTTCGAGTACCAGATTGCAAGCTTGTGACGCAGCGTTTTTTCGGCAACCTGGTCTTCGGGCAATGGCTGAATGACCTTGTCATGAACCAGCAACCTGTAGATGTACAAGAGTTTCTCGCTCGCCGAATCGGTCGGTTCAAACTCGACCACCCCGCGTCCCTCCGCATATTTCACGCCGGCAAGCAATGCTCCCTTGAATAATTCTGCTTCATGTTTCAGTTTCTTCATGGTGATCTCCGTCATTGACCCGATGCCTGACACTCCTGCAAAGCAGGCCGGCCGCAATTCATGCCGATCAAAAGCAATTATTCCGACTATATTTAAGGCCGGCATCAAGGCATAGCATCAGGGCCGAATCCCCAGGAATCTTCGCCCCCGGCGCATTGGTGAAACCGTCATCATGATACTGACAGATGAGGCTCCGTTCAATCCGGTTGTGAATCATGCCAACCCGCTCGTTCCGTTACGGGTTGGCTGTTCTATTCCCTGACAGCCAATAACAAAGGGCGGTATTGGCCGCCCCTTGTTGTACTGCCAATTACCCTATTCACCGCATCAGGAAGCCAGACCGGCCCACGATGCGATCGTCACCGCCAAAGCCGCAAGCCAGCCGAGTGCGGCGTTAAACTCCATATCTTCAGCATGATTATTGCCGCTGTTTTTTTCGCTCATATCAGGACTCCTTCTACAAAGGTTAAAATAAACGGGATCCTGTGTTCACTGCAGATCCCGGCGTAGAGACTTGTCGAACTGCGTTTTGTTTCATGACAATATTGTGAATTTTTGTAAATGCGCTTCCTGAACAGCCTGTTCACGGCATGCGCACTCCCGGTGTTCATTTGTTTGGATGCGGCCGCAGATGTTTCGGAGTATATTGCCCGTCGAGTTGAACTTTCCCGGTTCATGGACTCAAAAGCCGGAGACCATCCGATTTTTGAATGCAACCGTATCGTTTAGGACATCACAAACCCGACCGTTTCCCCTATACGAAAATTATCCCAATCTCTTTCAGGAAGGAGCCCCCATGTCACTGTTATTCTCAAAAACCACACTTGGAACGCTCACGCTGCAGAACCGCCTGGTCATGTCACCAATGACGCGCAATCGCGCCACCGGCAACATCCCCAACGAACTGATGGTTGAATATTACGCCCAGCGGGCTTCTGCAGGGTTGATCATCACCGAAGGCACATCGCCTTCCCCGAATGGCCTGGGCTATCCGCGCATACCGGGAATCTTTTCCGCCGCGCAGGTCGCAGGCTGGAAACTCGTCACCGATGCGGTGCATGCCAAGGGTGCAAAAATATTCATGCAGTTCATGCATTGCGGTCGTATCGGCCACCCGCTCAATCTGCCCGAAGGCGCGCGCGTGCTGGGGCCGTCGGCAGTGGCAGCCGCCGGCGACATGTACACCGATGCAGAGGGCATGAAACAGAATGCCGTGCCGCAGGCGATGACCGAGGCCGATATCAAGACCGCGATCGAGGAATTCGCCCAGGCCGCGAAAAACGCGATGGCAGCAGGATGCGACGGGATCGAATTGCACGGCGCGAACGGTTATCTGCTCGAGCAGTTCATCCGGCCGAATTCAAACCAGCGCACCGATCGTTATGGCGGCCCGATTGAGAATCGCGCGCGCTTCGTTCTGGAAGTCGCCGACGCGGCAATCAAGGCGATCGGCAAGGACAGGGTCGGGATACGCCTGTCGCCGTTCGGCGTGTTCAACGACATGCCGCTGTACGACGCAATGGAAGCGGATTACACCTATCTGGCGCAACAACTCGATGCGCGCGGACTGATCTACATCCATCTGGTCGACCACTCGTCCATGGGTGCGCCAGTTGTGCCCGATTCGATCAAGCAAATGTTCCGCAGTACGTTCAAGGGCAAGCTGATCCTTTCCGGCGGTTACGATGCCGCGCGTGCCGAGAGCGACCTGGCTGCCGGCAAATGCGATCTGATCGCCGTGGGAAGGCCGTTCCTCGCCAATCCTGATCTGGTTGCGCGCTGGAAGGCGGGCGCGGCAGTGAACGCGCCCGACATGGACACATTCTATACGCCGGGAGCCAAGGGATATACCAATTACCCGGCGCTGGGCTGAAGCTGATTAACAGGCCACGCAGCCCATACAGCTGCGTGACTATTCCGAACACTGATTAAGAGAAATTCGCCTTTACGGGATGGCAGGCTGGACACGGCGATGCACTAAAAGTAGGCAATCCACTATCCAGCAAGCTGGATGCGGAATTGACACCGAAGCATTTGGGGCGGGCAGGCCTGCTGCTCCGTACTCTAAGAGGGCTGCGCCCCACCGTGTCGCGCGGGCACCGCAAGGAGCCGCGCATAACCAGCGACTTGCCCGCTAGCGGGCTTAGTCGAATGGCTAGTAGTTTTATCAGCGAACGACGAGGCATATCGGATAAATAGACGAGGAGTGAGCGAGCCCGTGAAGCAGCGATTCGCCCGTAAAATGAATTTTTAAGGTTCACTATTGCTTCTGTAGCGCCTCATTGATTACCGCCGCAAAATTCTCGTATGGCAGCGCACCGACGACCACACGCCCCTCGACCGTATCGCCCGCAGTCTTGCCGACTATGAATGTCGGTGTTCCGGTGATCCCCAGTGATTGTGCATATCTGGCTTCTGCTGCAATCTCCTTCAGATGTTTGCCATCGGCCATGCATTTCTTGAAGATACCCCCATTGAGCCCGAGATCCTTCGTTGCATAACCGTTCAACGAATCCGCATCGAGTTTTTTCTGGTTCTTGAACAGCAGATCCTTCATCTCCCAGAACTTGCCCTGATCTGCCGCACAATGCACGGCCTGGGCGGCTTTCATCGCGAAGGGATGCAGTCCCTCCAGCGGCAGGTCGCGCACGATCAGGCGCATCTTGCCGGTGTCGATAAAGTTCTTCCTGATCTCCGGGAAAGTGGTGGCCTCGAACCGGCCGCAGAACGGGCACTGGTAGTCGGTGAATTCCACCATCGTCAACGGCGCGTCGCTTTTGCCGAGCACATGGATCGCATCGCCCTTGACGGTCAGGTTTTGCGGCATCCGCTGCGCCGGCGGAGCCGGTTGGGGTTGCTGCTGTTTTTCCAGCAGTTGCCTGATCTCGCGCAGTTCCTTGAGTATCGCGTCGCCCTGGTCCCTGGTCATCGGCGCGGCAAGAGTTGTTGCGCTCACGGTCATGATTACCGCACTCAATATTGTCGCCAGCAAATTTTTCATGATTCTCCTTGGTCATTATTTTCGGTTAACTGAAATCCGGCATTTGCGTGGCAAGCATTATATTCCCGAATAAACCACTGCCCAAACCGGTCAAATATCGAATTGCAAACGTGCCAGCCGCGCGTAAAGCCCGCTTTGCTTGCGCAAGTCTTCCGGGGTTCCGGTTTCGACGATGCGCCCGGATTCGTAGCGCTCCCGGGTAATAGGCTTGCACGGTCGGCACGGCATTCAATATTTCGCCGGCCAGCACCCGCTCCGCACTGCGCAGATTCGCCGTGACCCGCTCGCCGACCCAGAACGAGGACAGGCGTTTTGTGGCAGCAGGCAGGGCTGGAGTAGCGATAATTAATCCTTGATTAAGCGGTTACGCGAATAAATTCTTATTCCATTTTGTTGCCGGTACGGTTGCCGCGCATGTTTTCTCTGGACGTACTTTGATTTCCCGCGTCAGCATTTCGATGCGTCGATGTTTTCATCAGAAAAAACACCTTGTCCACGAAAGACACGAAAAGCACGAAAAATAAGATATGGAAACAACCGTCAGTGTGTTGTATGAAGAACGGACGACTTTATCATTTCAACCTGCTTTTTATTTCGTGGCTTTCGTGTTTTTCGTGGATAAATCGCCGTTTTGGGATTCAAGGGTCTCAGGATGATATATTCATCATGATACCTTGAGTCGGGGAAATGACCCGGATCGAATAGAAAAAGTTTCACTTTTTCCGGCGCGGGATTATCATCTGCGCGCGTTGAACCTTGCCGAATCCGGAACGGTCTCAGCGGCTTTACCCGCATCATTGCATCACAAGCGTCGTTGCATATTTCAGATATCGTCACTACCGGGAGAATGATCATGGCCAAAGGACAACAGCGCAAGACCAAGGAAGCAAAAAAACCCAAGAAGCAGCCGGTGCCTGCCGCGATCAGCGGCGCAATCTAGGCGTTCGGCCTACGATCCCCTGCGAACTTTCAGGGGCCTTCGATCATGCCCAAACGCACCGCTCCAGACCACGCCCGGCTCGACCGCGTGGTTGCCGAGGCGCGCCGCCACAGCAGCGAGCGCGAGGCGACCTATCGCGAACGGGCACTCAAACTGTTTCCGTGGATCTGCGGGCGCTGCGGCCGGGAATTTTCCGGTGCGCGTCTGCGCGAGCTGACGGTGCACCACAAGGACCACAATCACGACAACAATCCGCCCGACGGCAGCAATTGGGAGCTGCTGTGCCTGTACTGCCACGACAACGAACACATGCGCCTGCTGGAAGAACAGTCCCGGCCGGGCAACCGCGACAACCACTCCTCCGCGGCAACCCACAATCCGTTCGCCGACTTGCAGGCACTGCTGAAAAAGAAATGATGCTGCACTGATTCGGCAGGCGTAAAAAAACAGGGGAGCCGAGGCTCCCCTGTTTATTTGCAACTTACCCCTGAAAAATGCTCAGGAGATCATCACCCGGAATTTAGAATATCGTTGCCAGGTTGATGCTGGTTTGCTTGCTGCCGACTGCATCCGACTGAGCAGAAGTCCAGTAATCGCCGCTTTGGCTTACATACACCAGATTCAGCATCATGTTCTGGCGCAGCTTGTAGCTGCCTTCGAGCAGGATCGCGTTGTCGGATGCATTGTTCGATCCACCAACAGCCTCACCGCTCTTGCCGCGACGGATGCCGAAGCCCACGGTAGCGACTTCTGGAATCACGCCCAGTTCAGCGGAGATGTTGAACGAACTGCGTGTATCAGTGCCACCGTTGAACAGGTTGCCATCAGTAGTTGCTGAGGCGGCAACCACCGGTGCCCTTGCGAAGCTGGCATAGATACCCAGCGGCATCCCATTCGGCAATGCGCCCTGCATCTGGCCGTCAATCGCGGTGGCCTTGTTGTCAGAAGCTCCTACACCTGCGCCACCTGCGCTAGCAGCATCAGCAGAAGTACCGCTCCAGCTTTGCACACCCACGGCGCTGTCCCAACCGCCTGCATCAAATATGTATGCTGCACGCAGGTAGGTTGAACTCAGATCCGCACCGGTTTGTGTACCACCGCTAGCAGTTTGAGCAGTTCCACCATCTCTCAGGTCCGCTGGTCCAAGCTGGTTATAGCGGGTCACGTTGATGAAGTAACTTTCGTTGTTCAGCACGAAAGCCGCACCGGTTGCCGGTTGTGCGGTGTTGATGTATTGCTGGGCGGACAGTGCCGGAGCAACGGAGCCATTGGCATCACCACCGATGAACAGCATGGTATGCACTGCGTTGGCGCCGGTGTTCAGCGTTTCGAAGCCGTAGGATACACCCTGACCGTCGGTGGTGAAGGGCACTACGCCCAAGCGGGTGCCGTCAGCCACTTCCCACAGCATCGGCATCTTGTATGACCCACCCATTTCGGCCAGCGCGCCGGAAAAGTCACTGGTACGGCCACCGACAAACAGCGAAAACTCACCGTTGGTGCCCGGCACGTAGACCGTGCCATTACCATCATTATTCCAGCCATTTGTAGGGGCTGGAGCACCAGTGGCATTGGTCTTCACGTAGCCGGCGGTGGTCAGGATGGCCATGTTCAGCACGACGGGAATGGACAGGTTGTCACCTTCCACTTTTTCCTGTGCGCCCATCATGGTGAAAGCGCCCGACTTGAATGAACGGCCGAAGGCGGTCAGCATTGGAAAGTGCTGGAAGTGACATGCCGCGCATTCCATGCCGGTTTGACGGGCAAACAATGGCAACGCCGATGCTTCCGACGTGAACGTCACTGCGGCAACGACGCTTGCCAGCAAGAAAACGAATTTGTTCAAGATGATTTTATTCATACCTCTCCCCTAGTTACGTTAAAAAAACGATCAATATGCTTTGCTGCCCCTTACAACCAACTACGCCGTAAATAGACTGCAGATCAACCAAGTTTCATTACATCAATACGATTACAGCCAGATTACGCCTGCCTTTAAAATATATCACACATGAAAAAGCCGGGTAATTCTAATTGCAACAAAATGTTTAAAAGTTGGCAAATTTGCAACAGCGCATATTATTAAAACAGTGCAAAAAGGTTGATCGTGGTGGTTGCACTACCCAGTGCATTTTGGTGCGCAGCATCCCAATATCCGCCGCTTGCACTGGTGAGCGATAATGATGCCATCATGTTCTGCGCCAGCTTGTAGGTGGCCAGCAGCGTGATCGCATTATCACTTGCATTGCTGGCGCCTCCTATCGCAACACCGCTCCTGCCGGAGCGGATCGCAAAGCCCAACGTGGCCTTGCCGGGGATCACGCCCACTTCGGCAGAGATATTCAAGGCGCTCTTGGTGGCCGTACCGTAGACCGCGGTTACCGCAGTCCCCGGTACGGCGGCAGCCGGATCCATGTTGTACGTGTTCGTGCCTGCCGGGGCATTGGCATAACTGGCGTAGAACCCCACCGGCGTACCGCCGATCTTGCCTTGCATCTGGCCGTCTATAGCTCTCGCCCTGGTGTCCGAGTAAAAGTATGTTCCGGCAGTATGTTCGGCCGAGTTACCGCCCCAAATCTGAATGCCCGCACCCGCATCCCAACCGGCCAGATCAAACATGCCCGCGACACGAACATAAGTGGAACTGAGGGCGGCCAGGGTACCGCCCGCAATCCCGCTCTGGTCATATTTGGTCAGATTGATGAAATATCTGGAATTGCTCGCCACCAATGCCACGCCTGTTGCAGAACCGTCTGTGCCGATGAATTGCTGTGCTGAAAGCGCCGCGCTGTGCGCACCGTTCAGGCCGGACACCGGACTCATCCGATGCACGACATTGGCGCCGGTGTTCAGCAGTTCAAAACCGTAGGACGCCCCATGATCATCCGTGCTGAACGGCACAAAACCGGCAAGGGTGCCTTCCGGCAAATTAAGTTTAGGGACTGTCAATTGAAACAGCACGGGCAACTTGGCTGAACTATGATGCGCGCTGACGACTGTACCCGAGACCGATCCACCCGTGCCGATTTCAGACAGAAAGCCTGCGTTCTCGCTTATGCGGCCGCCGAAGAACACCGACAATTCACCGCCGGTGCCGGGAACATAGAATGCGCCATCTCCGGTCGTTTTTTGCGGGCCCAGACTGGACGCCTGATTGGTTCTTTCATAACCTGCCGTAGCCAGCACGGCCATGTTCAGCGTGCTGGGAATGGCCAGCCCTTCGCCTTCCACTTTTCCCTGCGCGACGCCCATCATGGTATAGCCTGCCGACTTGAATGCACGACCAAAACCGTTCAGCATTGGAAAATGCTGAAAGTGGCATGCGGAACAGACCATGCCGGTTTGACGGGAAAATAATGGCAACGCCGACACTGCCGGCGAAAAAACCACCGCTGCCATCACGCCCGCCAGAAGACAAATTACCTTTGCACGAGCAGCAGAGGGAATAAGTTTTATCATGCCTTATTTCCAAGGAATTTGAGAGTACCTGATGAGTTTTGCATACCCCTCCGAATGATAGAACCAAGTGGTGGAACTACTGAACTGATTGCCTGTCGTTTGACATGTCCGGCACATGTACCGAGTCGTATTGTGACAAAAAATCAGGTGCAGGTCACGATTTTACGATGATATTGCCAGAGCCGACAGTCTGTGCACGAAATTGGATGTATAACAGAAACGGTTAGCGGCCGATATGTTTCATGTTAATTGTGCTGCAGCCTGCCGTTCGTTTCCCGCAAACCTTCATCGAACCTTTTTCCGACTTGGCACTCCAACCCTGCGAGTGCTAGAATTATCACGTTATTTAGGAGGAATCACGATGAATGCAGCCATGAGTTTGCCCATCCCGTCTGCCGTTGGCAGCCTGGAAAGCTATATCCAGACGGTGAACCGCTTCCCGATTTTGTCACAGGAGCGGGAGTTTGCATTGGCAACGCGCTTCAAATCCGAAAACGACCTGGATGCCGCACGCGAATTGGTGCTTTCGCATTTGCGCGTGGTGGTCAGTGTCGCGCGGGGTTATGCCGGTTACGGTTTGCCCCAGGCCGATTTGATCCAGGAGGGCAACATCGGCCTGATGAAAGCGGTGAAACGCTACGACCCCGAGCGCGGAGTGCGCCTGGTTTCGTTCGCGCTGCACTGGATACGCGCCGAAATTCACGAGTTCGTCGTGCGTAACTGGCGGCTGGTGAAGATCGCGACGACCAAGTCACAGCGCAAACTGTTCTTTAATCTGCGCAGCATGAAGCAGGGGCTGGAGCCGCTCAAACCCCAACAAATCAGCGAGATCGCGGAACAGCTCAAAGTCAGCGAATACGATGTGGTGGATATGGAGGCGCGTTTCGCCGGGCATGAAGTCGCACTTGAGCCCGCCGGGAGCGATGACGATGAAAGCTACGCGCCGATAAACTATCTGGCCGATGACGCGGAACATGAACCTTCGCAGATTCTGGAGACCGCCGAACGCGAAGAATTACAAACATCCGGCTTGTCGAATGCCCTGGCGGGCCTTGATGAACGCAGCCGCCGCATCGTTGAGGCACGCTGGCTGTGCGAAGAAGGTTCAGGCGCAACGTTGCATGACCTGGCCGCCGAATTCAATGTATCGGCCGAGCGTATCCGGCAAATCGAGCAAAAGGCCATGAGCAAGATGCATACGACATTGGCGCAAGCTGCCGCGTAAAGTCTTCTGGCAAACAAAAAAAGCCGCATATCCTGCGGCTTTTTTATTTCACGATCTTCAAATTGGGCTTGCGCGTTGTTGTTTTGATTTCGCTATTGCCACCGTCCGGAGATGAGGGCGGCAGATCACCGCCTTGAAATACCAATCCCTGACCCGTTTCCTTGGCAAATATTCCTATGGTTGCCGTTACAGGCACCAGGAGATCGAACGGCACACCGCCAAACCGTCCGGTACAGGTAATCATTTCGTTACCCAGCTGCAAATTGCGCACAGCGTCAGCACTGATGTTCAAAACGATTTCGCCGTTTTTTACATGGGAACGCGGTACATCGGTTTGTTCATCGACCCTGACAGCCAGATAGGGAGTCAAACCGCTATCCACACACCATTCATATATCGCGCGAATAAGATAAGGGCGCGTGGACAAATCGTTCATACCCACCCCATTGCGAAGTTGAAACCATCCTGACCTGAGCCAAGCCGAAGGGGCTGTGACAAACCAACGACGCTGACAGCGGATTTAGCACGGCAATAACCCGCCACTTGGCAGGTAAATTCTGATAGCCCGTTCGAATGGCCAGTAGTTACATCAACCAGATGCCAAGTAGTCATATCGACAGTTTCATCAGGAAGCCAGAACAATTCACCGATGAAATGTGATTTCACTTGCGCATTGCTCTTTCGGAAGCTGTCAGCGCATCGATAAAGCCCTGACGGGAGAACAACCGTTCGGCATATTTCATCAGCGGCGCAGCATCCTTGCCCATCTGGATGCCGTAATGGTCGAGCCGCCATAACATCGGTGCGATCGCCACATCAAGCATGGAAAATTCGTCTCCCAGCAAAAACTTCTGGGCGGTCAGTATCTGCGAGAGCTGGGTCAGGTTGTCGCGCACGATTGCACGCGCCTTATCGGCCACCTTGGGAACGCCATGTTCTATCGGTTCAACCTGGCTGTATATCTCTTGTTCGAAGCGATGCAGGAACAATCGCGCGCGGCCCCGCATTACGGGATCGGGGGGCATCAACTGCGGATGCGGGAAGCGTTCATCAATATATTCGTTGATGATGTTCGCTTCATACAATACCAGATCGCGCTCCACGAGCACCGGCACTTTGCCATAGGGATTGATTGCCGCAACATCTTCAGACTTGTTCATCAGGTCCACGTCAATCACCTCAAAATCCATGCCCTTTTCGAACAGCACGATCCGGCAGCGATGACTATAGGGACATGAAGTCCCCGAATACAATCTCATCATAAAAAAACTAACCTTTAACCAATTGGATGCTATGCAAACGCATGCGCACCAGGAAAAAACCGATTGTTGCGACTACAGCGCTGACGACTATCGCTGCTAAATACGGATAAGAACCATCAATTCCGATTTTGGAACCGGCTATCCAGACATAGCGCTCAAATATCGTGCCGATGATGATACAGATTGCCACAGCCATGGTCGCCTTGATATTGTGCCGCGTGAAGGGCAAGGCAAGCGCCGAAAACGGAATCACCAGCTTCAGCGCAATCACCGCCCACCATATCGCGGTGTAATAACCATCCTGCATCCAATCAATCCGATCACGTTCCTCCGGGATATTGCCGTACCACAGGATCAGATATTGCGCGAAATAGGTATAAATCCACAACAACGTAAAAGCCAACATCATTTGCGCGAGGTAATTATACACAAAAGGCTTTACCGGATTGACCAATTTGTCGCGGCTATTCAAATAGTAAATCCAGATCACCAGGAATGACAGAAACATGCCGAAGAAACTGACGAACTCCTGCATGCCAAAGATCCCGCTCTGCCAGCCCGGCACCATGAACATCTCGAAATCCCATGCCACCATCGTACCGTACAGCACGTAAGCATAGGGTACCCAGCACGCAATGGTATGAAAACGTGCCGCGTCTTCGGGACTGCGCTCGCTGACCGCCTGCCGCTTGATGAAAATCCAGTGTATTGCCATTACCAGCAACATGCCGATAACTTCGCGCCATGCCAGGAACGTGAAACCGTCCCAGGCAGATGCCAAATGCCATGGCACATGCCCATTCACCGTTGTCAGGTTCATCCACGGGAAAGTCGCCTTCGCGTTGGCGAGCAACACGATCAGCAACACGAAAGCCAGCGGAAACAGCGCAAACAGGGAGCTCGCCAAAAATCGGATTTCGTATCTCCAGCGCGCACCTGCCAGATGCAACACTGCGCTTAATGTCACCCCACTGAGAGCAAGAAAAAGCACCACCAGAAAATTTACGGTCAGAACCGACCAATTGCTGTATGAAAACATGTTGACCGCCTCCTATTTTGACTTCTGTGCGACTGCCGCAACAGCGGGTATTCCGCGCTTTTGCAGCACGGCGCGGACGTAATCTATCACTTCCCAGCGTTCAGTCGGGCTCAAGTCGATTGCGTAAACCGGCATCACCGCCCCACCGAAAGTGATCATGCCGAAGATGTAGCCATCGGGATAATCCGGTGAATTCCAGGAATGCAAATCGTTGCTGGAGGTCAGATTCCAGGGTTGCAATATCAGTTTCTGGCCGACATAGCCGTCACCGGTACCGGATTTTCCATGACACGGGACGCAATATATCGAGAACAACCGATGCCCCATATCGACCGATCTGGCAGTGATCGGCACAGGGTTTTTCAGCTTGAACGCCGCATCCTTATCCTTGACTTCTATCGAAGACGTCGGCGTACCTGGAACAGGAACAGAACGGCTCGGGAAAGGGTACATGCCCGGTTTCGCAGGGTCATAGCTTTCCTGGGGTTTGATGTTGATCTGGTTACCCTGGTCCATGGACCACGGCCATGCATGTGCAAATGTGGGTACGACCATCAATAAAATTGCCAAGGATAATTTTTTCATTTCCCCGCCTCTTCCTGAATTTCCAGTGCCTGGTGTTTGGTGAAAATCGACTTCAGCGTGCCGCTTGCAGATTCTTCAGACAGGACCAGAATACCAAACTGGTCTTCGGATACCATTGCGCTGTACAATGGCGAACGCCTTGCTGGCAAGCCCGCACAGATCAGGAATCCGAGCACGGTAATATATACCCCCCCCAAAATGAACAATTCATAGGTCAGCACAAAATTGGGCGGGAACGGTACGATAGGCTTTCCGCCTTTCATTTGCGCGAAGAAGCTGCCCTGCGCAGACGCAATCAACAGGAACATCAGCGCACCCATTCCGACAGCTCCGAACAAAGTGAACCACTGGACACGGACCGGTCTGTCACCCAGGAATTCCTCCACCTCGGGATGTTCGATCGGCGATTTTACAATCATGTCCTTTTCGGCATTAAAGCCTTTGATTCCCAGATTGCGCAGTTCGGTGACAACATTTTCTGCCGCGTTAAAATCGGTGAATAACGCGAGTAAGTGACGTTTGCTCATTTAGTGTGCCCCCTTCCCGGCCGCAGCTAATTCGCCGAGTGCCTGCAGTCTTTTGGTTGCCAGACTGCGGTGATAAACCATTTCCTTCACCTCATACATGGATACCGACGGGAATATCTTGCAGAAAATCATGAACAGCATGATAAACCAGCCGAAACTGCCGAGCACGATGCCCCACTGCACCAGGCTCGGCCATTGGTCGTGATCCCAGAGATATGGGTAATAGCCATCGGCGAAAGTCGGCGCAACGATCATGAAGCGCTCCAGATACATGCCCAGGTTAAGCAGCAGCGAAACCGCGAACAGCACCGGAATATTGGTCTGGAAACGTTTGAAGACCAGTACCAAGGGAACGACCGATGCACAGAAGTTCATCATCCACCAGAATGGCGCATAGGTACCGGTGGCTTTCTCGATCAGCAAGTGCTTGTCGTGCGGGTTATGCCCGAACCACGCCATGCCGAATTCGACCCATTTCAGATATGTCCAGACCATTGCAATCGCGAACGTCAGGCGCGCAACTTTCTTCAGAATTGACAGCGTCATATATTCTTCAAACTTGAACACGTAGCGCAAGATGATGAACAGGGTAATGATCGCGGCACAACCGGAATACAACGCGCCAGCCACAAAGTAGGGCGGGAAAGAGGTGATGTGCCAGCCGGGTTGCTGCGAACTTGCGAAATCGTTCGACACGATGGAGTGCACCGATACCGCCAGCGGAATCAGGAAACAGGCGATGGTCAGATAAGTCATGCGGAAATTGCGCCACTGGCGGTCGGTTCCCTCCCAACCCAAAGCCAAGGCGGTGTACAGCTTCTTGCGCCAACCTGAATGCATGTTGTCGCGGCAGATCGCGAGATCCGGGATCATCCCGATATACAGGAACAGAATCGACGAACTCAGATAGGTGAAGATCGCCATCGCGTCCCACAGCAGCGGCGACTGGAAATTCGGCCACACCTGGCGCATGTTCGGATACGGAAGGGCAAAATAAATCTGCCAGATACGTCCCAGATGCACCGCCACAAACAAGCCGGCCGTCATCAGCGAGAAAGTCGTCATCGCCTCGGCAAAGCGATAAATCGGTTTGCGCCAGTCGGCATGCATCAAGTGCAGAATCGCCGACAGCAACGTACCCGAATGGCTCATGCCGATCCAGAAGAAGAAGGAGGCC
>CAZCKZ010000023.1:0-13907 GCA_964499395.1 uncultured Gallionella sp.
CCGCCAGGGCTGGTGTTTGTACGAGGTCGGCTGCAAGGGGCCGGTCACCCACAACGCCTGCGCGACGACCAAATGGAACGGCGGCACCAGCTTCCCGATCGAGTCGGGCCACGGCTGCCTCGGCTGTTCGGAACCGCACTTCTGGGATGCGGGCAGTTTCTACAGCGCGCTGTCGATGCCGGGCAGTCCCCTGGAGTATGTCACCGGTGCGGCAGTAGCCGGTGCGGCAGCGGGTGTCGCGGTGTCCGTCGGGAATCGCATCAGGAAGGGGTCGGCAAAGTCCGCTCATCAGCAAGCCACCATCGCCGATCTGGAGAAATGACATGAACGCAGACCTGTTTCTGACCTGGGTGCGCAGCACAGGACTGAACATCGCGATCGGCATTTTTGTATTGGGCACGCTGTGGCGGCTGATCGAGATCTACTCGCTGGGGCGCAAGCGCGATCTCGCCGTGCCACGTCATCGAAACGGTGCGTCCGGCCTGCACACGATGTTCCGCCGCTCCGTGCCACCTCCGGGCATGTTCAGGCGTTCGGCAACCAGCTATGTTGCAGGTTATGTGTTCCACATCGGCCTGTTCATCATCGTGTTTCTTTTTGCGCAGCATATCAAGCTGATCCAGAATTTGACCGGCCTGTCATGGCCCGGCCTGCCATCTCAATTCATCGACGCCACCGCAGTGGTCACGCTGGCGACCATGCTGCTGGTGCTGGTGGAACGCATCAACAAACCGGTCAAGCGTTTCCTCTCCACCTTCGGTGACTATGCAGGCTGGACACTGACTTTTCTGCCCGTGCTGACCGGCTATCTTGCAGCCAGACATTTGCTGCTGTCCTATACCACGATGCTGGCGCTGCACATCCTCAGCGTTGAACTGCTGCTGATCTTCCTGCCGTTCACCAAGCTGATCCATGTGTTCACGCTGTGGGGATCGCGCTGGTACAACGGCAATGCAAACGGCCATAAAGGAGTGCCGGTATGACAGCCTCTCTCGAAAAAGGCATCAGCGTCCTCAAGGAAATGATAGACGCGCCGATCGCGAGCTACTTCAGCAGCTGCGTGCATTGCGGCCTGTGCGCCGAGGCCTGTTTGTTCTACACCGAGACCGGTGACCCGAAGTACACGCCGATCCACAAACTGGAACCGCTGCGCCGCGTGTACAAACAGGAATACACGCTGCTCGGCAGGCTGGCAAAAATGTTCGGCCTGTCCAGACCCGTCACCGACGAGGAACTCGAAGAATGGAAACCGCTGGTCTACGACAGTTGCACGATGTGCGGCCGCTGTTCACTGGTCTGTCCGGTGGGTAACGACATTGTCTACATGGTGCGCAAGCTGCGCGAAGGCATGGCGATCTCCGGCCATGCTCCCGATGGACTGATCGGCGCATCGACGCGTGCAGTCGAGATCGGCAGCCCGATGGGCGTGAAGCTGCCCGCGGTGAAGGCGCAGATGAAGCATGTCCAGCAGGATACCGGCATCGAGATCCCGCTGGACGTGGCAGGCGCGGAATACATGGTGCTGATGTCGTCGATGGAGATCATCAATTTCCCGGAATACCTCGGCGCCATCGCCCGCATCATGAAACATGCCGGCAAGAGCTGGACACTGTGCTCCGAAGCATTCGAGGCGACCAACAGCGGCATACAGATCGGCGTATCGGATATCGCGAAGGTGTTGGTGCAGCGCATCGTCGATGGCGCGGAAAAGCTCAAGGTCAAAACCGTGATCAGCCCGGAATGCGGCCATGCCTACACCGCGTTGCGCTGGGAAGGCCCCAACCTGATCGGCCGCCCCTACTCCTTTGAGGTGCTGCACATCCTCGAAGTGCTGGACGGTTTCCGCACGCAGGGGCTGTTCAAAACCTCGGGCTTCGAGGACGAGCGGCTCACCTTCCACGATCCCTGCCAACTGGTACGGCGCGGCGGTGTGTTCGACCAGCCGCGCAATCTGCTGAAGCTGGTGGCAAAGGATTTTGTGGAAATGAGCGATGCCGGAAAAATGAACTGGTGCTGCGGCGGCGGCGGCGGGGTCAGCGCCATCGAGGAAGCCGAACCACTCCGATTGGAAGCATTCAAGATCAAGAAGCGGCAACTTGAACAGACCGGTGCCAAGACCCTGGTCACCGCCTGCGCCAATTGCCGCATCGTGATCGAGGAGGGAATGGAGCACTACCAGATGCACATTCCGGTGGTGGGACTGACCGAAACGCTGGCCAAACATCTGGTGGAAGGAGAATGACACGATGGCCATAGATAACGACAGCGAATTCAAGGCTGCTCTGGGCGGCCTCTCCAACACCGGCCGGCGAATGGTCGCAGCGCGTTTCGCGGAAAATGTGCTGGCGCTGAGTCAGGACACCAGGGTGAAGAGCACGGTCAATGCGGCCAAGCGGACCGACGCCACCGCGGACGAACTCGCCGCCGCATTCCAGGCGGCCAAGGCGGCCAGTGTGGACAGCTATACCCAGTGCGGACACGAGTGCAACTGGAACAGCCAGGCCGGTCATTTCGTCGCAGAGGCCGCACTGGCTTGCGTCAAACCAGCCGCCCCCGGCGGCAACTCCGCCTGGGATGCGGCAATGCATGCGCGCATGGCGCGCACCTGCGCGAGCATCGCTGCCGGCAACGGCACCAGCAATGGTGAAGATGCAGTGCAATACCGCATCCTGGCGGAATTTCTGAATCGTTGAGGGACTTAAACAATTGAGGTAAGGGACATGACCAAAACACAAACCGTCGTCGTCGATCCGATCACCCGCATCGAAGGACACTTGCGCATTGAGGCGGAGACCGATGCGGACAACCGCATTACGCGCGCTTCCAGCGCCGGCACGATGGTGCGTGGTATCGAGATCATTTTGCGCGGCCGCGATCCGCGCGATGCATGGGCGTTCGCGCAGCGCATCTGCGGCGTGTGCACGCTGGTGCACGGCATTGCCTCGGTGCGCGCGGTCGAGGATGCGCTGAATTATGAAGTGCCGCCCAACGCGCAACTGATCCGCAACCTGATGATCGCTGCACAATTCGTGCACGACCATGTGATGCATTTCTATCACCTGCACGCGCTGGACTGGGTGGACGTGGTGTCTGCACTGAATGCCGATCCCAGGGCCACCTCCACGCTGGCGCAAACCGTCAGTCCATCTTATCCGAGATCATCGCCGGGCTATTTCGCGGACGTGCAAAAACGCCTCAAGACTTTCGTCGAGAGTGGCCAGCTCGGCATCTTCGCCAACGGTTACTGGGGACATCCCGCCTACAAGCTGCCGCCGGAAGCCAACCTGATGGCGGTGGCGCATTACCTCGATGCGCTGGCATGGCAACGCGACGTCGCAAAACTGCATGCCATCTTCGGCGGCAAAAACCCGCACCCCAACTTTCTGGTCGGCGGCGTGCCATGCGCGATCAGCATCCATCCGCAACACGAGGGGCGCGGCAAGGGTCCGCACTTTCGCGGCGGCGAAGCGGCCACCTCGCTCAACATGGTCGGCCTGGAAACCGTGCAGAACATCATCAGGAAGATGCGCGATTTTGTCGACCAGGTGTATGTGCCGGACACGCTCGCGATCGCCGGCTTCTACAAGGACTGGGGCACGCGCGGCGAAGGGATCGGCAATTTCATGACCTACGGCGATTTCCCTGAAAAAGGCATGAGCGATACATCCTCTTTCCTCGTCCCTTCCGGCGTGATCCTGAATCGCGATCTTTCCGTGATCCACCCGGTCGACCTGAATGCGGAAAACCAGATACAGGAATTCGTCGCGCACTCCTGGTACGACTACAGTGTCGGCAAGGACCAGGGATTGCACCCGTACAAGGGCGAGACCCGGCTGAATTACAGCGGGCCCAAAACCCCCTATGTCAACCTCGACACCGATGCATCCTATTCATGGCTCAAATCTCCGCGCTGGCAGGGCAAGGCGATGGAAGTCGGGCCGCTGGCGCGTGTGCTGATGCTTTATGCGAAGGGCCATGCTCAGACCCGGGAACTGGTGAACATGACGCTGCACAAACTCGACCTGCCGGTGACCGCGCTGTATTCGACGCTGGGGCGCACCGCAGCGCGCACGCTGGAAACCAAGATCTTCGCGGATGCGATGCAGGGCTGGTACGACCAGTTGATCGCCAACATCAAGGCCGGCGACGTGAAGACGCACAACGATAAACTGTGGGAACCTTCCAGCTGGCCCAGCCTCGCGAAAGGCGTGGGCTACACCGAAGCGCCGCGCGGCGCGCTGGCGCACTGGATCGTGATCAAGGATGCGAAGATCGACAACTACCAGGCGGTCGTGCCGAGCACCTGGAATGCCGGACCGCGCGATGCGCAGGGACAGGACGGCCCTTACGAAGCGGCACTGAAAGGCCACCAGCTGTACGATCCAAAACAACCGATCGAAATCCTGCGCACCATCCACAGTTTCGACCCGTGCATCGCCTGCGCAGTGCATGTAACCGATCCGAACGGGGAAGAGCTGGTCAAAGTGAAAGTCATGTAAACATCAGGGAGGAAAGACATGCGCAACACAACCACAAAATTTCTGATCACAATCTTTTTGCTCACCGCAAGCAGCGCCGCCTTCGCCCATCCCGGCCACGATGTCTCCGGCTTCACTGCGGGACTGATGCATCCGTTCTCGGGAATGGATCACCTGCTCGCAATGGTGGCCGTGGGATTGTGGGCTGCCCAGGGAAACACCGGGAAGAACGGCAGACGCATAGTCTGGCTGCTGCCGGCCACGTTCATGACCATGCTCGCAGTCGGCGCGGGCATCGCGATGCAATGGCAATCGCTGCCGCTGGTCGAGGCCGGTATCGCGACCTCGGTACTTGCGCTGGGACTGCTGATCGCGCTTGCGATGCAACTGCCCGCCTCGCTCAGCATCGCGGTCACCGGATTGTTCGGCCTGCTGCACGGCTATGCGCACGGCCTCGAGCTGCCTGCATCCGCCGCGCCGGCGGAATATGCGCTGGGCTTCCTCGCCGCGACGGCGTCCCTGCATCTCGGCGGTATCGCGGCGGGTGTTGCCACACGTGACCGTTACGCGTCGCTGGCAAAAATGCTCGGTGTCGTGATTGCCGCCGGTGGCGTTTACCTGCTGGCCAGCGCCTAGCGGATTCCATTCAGAATTTCTGTTCCGCCATTCCGGCGGAGATCCGGGTATGGCAGCATGCCATCGTCGACCGGAATAGCGATACCGGGTCGATGATCAGGTCTGCTAAAATTGACCCTCCCCCTTTCCCGGATGAACGGTTACCCAATGGATATGAAAACATTATCCGATAAACTGGGGCTTTCCTACCTTGCGGAGCCACTGTTTCTTCAAATTTTCGTGATCGTCCTCGCAACCGCGCTGGCCAACGCGATTTCCCACTTGCTGCTGCGCTATGCGGAAAAAATTACCCGCCTGACCTCGAGTCCATGGGACGATGCGCTGGTCGAAGCGGCGAAACGGCCGGTACCGATCATCATCTGGCTGGCCGGCCTTGCCTTGGCAGCCGACATCATAGGCAAGGAACGCGGTGCGGCCATCTTCGATTACGTACCGCAGATCCGCGATGTGGGCATTGTCGTCTGCCTTGCCTGGTTTTTGATCCGCCTGATTCGCAACGCCACCCGCAACATCGTCGAGATACACACAACAAAAGGCGAGGAAGTAGACCACACCACCCTGGATGCGCTGTCGAAGCTGGCCCGTCTGACGGTGATCACCACCACCATCCTGGTGTCGCTGCAAACCTTCGGCTTCAGTGTCTCGGGAATATTGGCTGCCGGCGGCATCGGCGGTCTCGCCGTCGGGTTTGCCGCAAAAGATTTGCTGGCCAATTTTTTTGGGGGACTCACCATCTACCTGGACCGCCCCTTCAGCGTCGGCGACTGGATACGCTCGCCGGACAAGGCAATCGAAGGCACGGTGGAATACATCAGCTGGCGCCACACGCGGGTACGCGCCTTCAACAAGAATCCCATCTACGTGCCGAATGCGCTTTTTACCACCATCGTGGTGGAGAACCCCTCGCGGATGACCCATCGCCGCATCAAGGAGACCATCGGTATCCGCTACGAAGACATCGGCGTGATGGACGCTATCGTGTCAGACGTGAGGACCATGCTGCAGAATCATCCGGAAATCGATACGGCCCAGACCCTGATCGTCAACTTCAATTCATTCAATGCTTCGTCCCTGGATTTCTTTATCTACACTTTCACCAGGACCACGAACTGGATCCACTACCACGAGGTGAAACAGGACGTGTTGCTGAAGGTGGCCGGAATCATCGACCGGCACGGCGCCCAGATTGCGTTCCCGACGCGCACCGTGCATATCGATACCGTTGCCCCGCCGCCGGTTTGATTCGGGAAGCGGAAATGCCTGACACAATTGACGTCAGCCGCCCTGGCGAAAATCCGGATACAGCAGCATGCCGCCGTCGACCGGAATGGTGATGCCGGTAATGTAGCTGGCCAGATCGCTGCACAGGAACGCAATCGCGTGCCCGACCTCGTCCGGCTCGCCGACCCGGCCCATCGGAATTTTGTCGTCGAGATCGGCCAGTCCTTTGGGGTCCTGCCAGACGTTGGCATTGATCGGCGTCTTGATTGCGCCGGGCGCGATCGCGATGACCCGGATGCCCGAAGCCGCCACTTCCTGGGCCAGTGTTTTGCTGAACATGCTCAGCCCCGCCTTTGCGCTGGTGTAGGCGCTGTAACCGGCCCACGGGATGAACTCGTGTACCGAACTGGTGTTGACGATCACGCCGTGCCCCTGCTTGCGCATCCTCGCCACCGCCTCGCGTGCGCAGTAATAGGGACCGAACAGGTCGATCTCGACGACCTGGCGCCAAGCCGCGATGTCGCTGTCCGCGCATAGCGCGCGGGCACCATCCGTGCCGGCATTGTTCACCAGAATATCCAGGCCACCGAGTTCCTGATCCACCTGCAGGAACAGCGCATCCACCTCCTCCATTTTCGAGATGTTATCCAGCCGGAAAGTGTATGCCTTTACGCCGTACGACCTGATCACCGCCGCCACCTTCTCCGCGGCGTCGGACTGGTAACGATAGGTAATCGCGACATCGGCGCCTGCCTGGGCAAGTGATTTTGCGGTCGCCGCGCCCAGACCCGAATCCCCGCCGGTGATCAGCGCCTTGCGGCCCTGCAGTTCGATTGCAATCATCCTGTTCTCCTTTTCTAGCCGGTTAGCTGCACTTCGTAATCCTGGCCTTCCCATGTTTCCTGCTCCAGCCAGAAGAACGTGAATTGAACCGTATCCCCGGCGTTGAGTCGGTCGAGCGGAAGATCGGCGATATATACGCCCAGTCCGGTATCCCGGGTGTCGCTGTCCCGGATATCTTTCCAGCCGTTGTTGCCCCAATGCACGCGGGCCGGCGCCCTGAGCGCAATGGTGAATTGATTGCCCGCCCTTACGCGGCGCGGTCGATAGCGCGGGCCCCAGATGTCATGGGAAATCCCGGGGCGTTTTCCCTGATAACGATTCCATGTGGCCACAGGGCGATCCACCGGGTAACCCAGTGCGCGGCTGTAACACAGCTTGATGAATTCGCCGTGCGCCCACACCAGCGGCATCGCGGAGCCGCTCGGTTTGCCCGGTTCCAGATGGTGTTCGGGCATGGGTTCCCAATCCCATACCTGCTCCGGAATCAGGCCCGCGGAGCCGGTCATGGCTGCCATGGCCTGCAGATAGGGAAGCGGATCTTCTCCCGACAGCAGCGCGCAGTGGCCACGTTCACCCGTCAGCAGCGGCCAGCCGCGCCCGCGCCCGCTACCATCGAAGGCGCTCCCGTCATTGTGTTCTCCATAGCCATCGCCGTTGTAGCGGTGCCAGACCGGACCGTTGGGGGTATCCGTCTTGAGCAGTTGGTCGACAACTTTCAGGCTGTCGAGAATGACAGGGTCGTCCGCTCGGCGCAGCCCGTAGCGTACCAGCTGCAGGAAGTCCGTCCCGATCTGTTCATCGGCGGGCAAATCCGGATCACAGGCGCGGTTCTTGATCAGGATATGCTCCGCCTGGGCGCCATCGTGCACCAGTACATCTGCCGGTGCGGTGCGTATGTAATATCCGGCTACCCCGAGACGCCTTGCAAGCGGCGTGTCCTTCACTACCGTCCAGTCGTCGAGCCGCGCGTTCCAACTGTCTGCGAGCAGCAGCGCAAATTGCCGCGCCTCCCCGTCGAGGAAGGTGCTGCCCTCGACCAGCGCCGCGATGGCGATCGCGAGCGTGAAGGTGTTCACGCCGGGGTCTTCCTCCCAGCGGTCCTGGCCGGTGGTGGGGCCTTCGCGTGCAATGAAGGTGAGCGCCCGCCTCACCATGTCGGCAACCGGAATGCCGTTCAGCGCATCCTGCTCGCGTAGCGATGAAGCAAGCAGAACCGGGAACGCCGCCTCGTCCAGTTGTATGCCCTGCCAGAACGGCGCGCCGCCCAGCCACTGGTTCTGCAACCAGTGTCCGTCCTGTTGCTGCGTCGCGATCAGGTAACGCAGCACATTGCGGGCATCATCGAACGCGCCCATCGCCACCAGCGCGCCCGCGGTTTCCACCAGATCACGACACCACACCAGGTGATAGCCGCCCCTGCTCTGGCTGCTTTCGCCCCATGGTACCGCAAGGCTGGCCACCGCAGCGCCGGCGTAGGTCCGGTCCTGGTGTACCTTCAGCACCATGCCGGACAGCGCGAGCATCTCGCGCAGATTGCCGGGCAAACCATCGGGCAGTTCGGGAAAGCTGCATCCCGCCATCCATGATTCCCAAACCCGGCATTGCGTGTCCCAGACCGTCGAAAAATTTTCCATCAGGCTGGACACCGCAAGTGTCGCGGCCGCGCCCGGGCTGGTTCCGAGACCGAGCGCCAGCGTGGCCTGACGCGCCGACAGCTCGCCCATCAGGGTAACTGCGCCCGGTCCCGCACTGTCGTATTGCCAGGTCATGCGCCCATGCCGGTCGAAATCCTGCCAGCCGTCGCTTGCTTCCAGACAGCCCACCGAGCAACGCTGCCAGGCATCGGAACCGTCGTCAGCGGCGGCCGCCAGTGCAAGCCCGAAAGGCCCCTGCTCCGCCGACAGCACGGTGCGGCCATTGTGCTCGCCGACCGCAGCCAGGTTGTTTTCTGCATCGCCGCCGAGACGGGCCGCCAGCAGCGCATAGGTCCTGAGGCCCGCATCCCCATCCAGCCGATAGCGCAGCAGCAGCGTATCGCGCCGTTGCGAAGGACAGATTTGCAGCGTGAAGGTAAAGCGCGGATGGCGATGGACGACAGTGACGGCGGGAATGCCCGGCTTGGGCAGCGTCACCTGGTAGTCGCGGTGGCGGCGCAGTTCGACCCAGAATCCGTTATCGTCCGCGATGATGAAGCCGAGGTCCTTGATCTGCGGAATATCGATACGCGGATAATAGACTTCCGTGACGATGCCCTCGGCAACCGTGAACCAGAGCCGCGAAGAGCCGAGACTGGTGCCGACCATGTCCTTGGCGGCTCTGGCCCATGCAGGTTTCGGCGATGCGGACAACGGTGCTTTCATCGGGATTCTTGTTGGTTGTTGTGTCAGACAGACCGGGGTGTAGAGGATTGGTTCAATAATTCGCCATACCGGCAAAGACCATTGCATCAATCACGAATCATGCATTGGCGGTCGTGCCCTGGGTGGTGAAGCATTGCGCGAGCGGTGCCAGACGGCACACACTGAATCGAACTCAGTCATTTTCACAGCCTGCGCTTCCACCAGAAAGTAGATGAATGCCGCCAGACGCAGAAATAAATTGAAACATTATCCGATTCAGCCTCAATGAACTCGTTAGCTGTTTTTCTGCCAAACGATCGGCTTGTTAACCGTACATGTTTTTGCATTGTGCACCGCGCCTGCACTCGCCGGGATTATTTGGCTTCGCTGTTCCACGGCTGTATGCAGGCAAGCAACACCAGAATATCCGTGCACGAATCAATTCGTATCCGGCTAAACAAGCAAAATAATCTTTCCAAAGAAAAGGAGCTCATCATGAAAAAAACCGGCAAGAATATTTCAATCGGACTGATTTCCATCGCGATGCTGGGTACCGGCTTCAGCGTCCTTGCAGAAGGAGAGACGGCCACTCCGGCAGCAAAAATACCGACTCCGGCTGTGGCAGACAAGGATAGCCACGTCAAGAACAGCGCAAGCCAGGAGTTAGCCAAACGACGGCAACAACTGGCGAAAGAGGCAATCATCGCGAACGACGAAATCCTGCACTCGATCTTTTATCTCAAAAAAAATAATACCAGGGATGCGTACAAGATGCTGGAAAAAGCCGACGGCCAGCTGAATATTCTTCTTGCGCGTGACCCGCATCTCAAGCTTGCACCGATCGGCGTGCGTGCCAGCATCAGTGATCTGGAGGCCTCTCCGCAAACCATCAAGAAGGCGGTAAAGGATGCCGAATCGGATCTGGACAAGGGCAAAATCCAGACGGCGCGCTTGATGCTTTCGCCGCTCGTAAGCGAAATGCATATCGAAACGGACTTTGTACCGCTGGAAATCTATCCCCATGCGATAAAGCAGGCAAGCAGGGAAATTCAGGAATCAAAAATCAAGGCAGCTGAAGCCACCCTTGCTGACGCGATGAGTTCAGTTGTGACGAACGATGAAATCATCCCGTTGCCACCGCTGAAAGCAGAAGGCGACATGCTTGAAGCCGAACAGTTGCTCAATAAAGACAAGGTAAAAAACAAGGACGCGGTGGTGGCTCTGCTCAAAAGTGCAGACACCAACCTCGCCAATGCCGACGCGCTTGGCTATGGCAAGCATCCTGACATCAAAAAGGAAATTGCTTCGATAAAATCCAAAGTCGAAGGAGGCGCTTCCAATCCCGGCCTCTTCGCCCGCGTCAGGAATATGTTTCACAAAATCACTCACAGCAGCTAGACCTGGCAAACGGGCATGACGATGTATCGGTACTGAACATTCCCAGTGAATACGGTGCCGATGCATCGTCAGTCATATACCTGGAATTTGCGCCTGATATTTTCAACCGGGAGGCATCATATTGCGCTGGCGGTATGCGCACTTCCGGCTCAAATATGGTCGCAACTCGATCACACGCCCGTTCGGGTATAGCATTTGTTCCTTGACAATCCTGTACTGCCTTACTCGGCAGCAGCCATGAAACCTATAGTGCTTGCATAGTTCGCCTTCCGGCAATAACCGTCGTTTCACCGACGAAATACGCCGTATCGGTCATGCTCGAAGTGGTGAATTTTCGCGACTGCGATCGCAGCGCGATGCAATCCGGCAACACGGTACGCCGCAACCCCGGCCAGTGTGCCCAGCAATGGACCCAGCCAGTATATCCACCAGGCATGCCATTCGCCGGAGACCAGCGCGGGCCCGAAGCTGCGTGCCGGGTTGGTGCTGGTGCCGGAGACATTCGCCTCGGCGTAGACCATCACCGCATACAGGAACGGGAAAAGTGCCGGCGTGAAATTCCGCAGGCGCGGGTGCTGCAGGAAGAAGAACAGTCCGATGATCAGCGCGAACGTGGTGGCGGTCTCGCCGAGCAGCGCCCAGCCCGCGCCGTAAGCCGCACCGGGCAGCGTCGCACCAAAGGCGATACTGCGCCCCATCGCTCCCCACGCCAGCAGCGGCAGTGCGCCGATCGCCGCACCGGCAAGCTGTGCCAGCAGGTAACCCGGCACATGGCGCGCCTGCAGCTTGCCCATCAGCCAGAATGCCAGCGTGACGGCCGGATTGATATGCGCCCCGCTCTCCTTGCCGAGCGGCGACAGCGCGATCAGCGCACCGGTTGTGCCAAACAGGAAACCGGTGATCAGCCGCCGCCAGCCAGCGTCCGGAATGTAATCGACCACCGGGCTGCCCTGGCCGAAAGCCAGGATCACGATCGACAGTCCCACCGCAACCAGCAGCGCAGTACCGGCCAGTTCGGCACCGTACAACATCCAGGGGATCGGACGATCATGTGTATTCATTGCACGTTCCTGTTTGGCTGACGATACGTTAGAGATTGCATTCATCACGAAAGATTCAAACCAGCGGCATCCCTTCTTCAATTTGCATGGGTTGATCAATACGGCATTGCCTTTTGCATGGGACAATGCACGTCATGGAAACAATACAACGCACTGAAGACACTGACCAAGATAACACTGTCCCGGGCATCTCGTGCTCCGATTGCATGGCCTGTTGTTGCAGACTGGAAGTGATGCTGATGGGTGAAGACGAACACGTCCCGGCAGAACTGACCGCCCGCGACCCGTGGGGCGGATGGGTGATGCGCCGCCTCGACGATGGCTGGTGCGCGGCGCTGGACCGGCACACGATGCGCTGCACGATCTACGAACTGCGTCCCCTGATATGCCGCGACTACCAGACCGGCGGCAGCGATTGCGTAGGCCAGCGCGCGCAACTGCCCGTTGCCACGGCAGCATGAGCATGCGCGAAGCCCGGCCATTCTTGATATTTGTTCCGGTTAACGGCACGATGCGCGGATGAATTCCGAACGCCCACATTCCGCTGGCGGCGCCCCCATCGTAGCCCGGCGCTGGATGCTGGGCGGGCGGGTGCAGGGCGTGGGTTACCGTGCGTTCGTGTTAAACCTGGCCCGGCAATACCGCCTGAGTGGCGTGGTGCAGAATCTCACCGGCGAAGTGCGCGTCGACGCGCAGGGCGAAGCCGGGCTGCTGGATGCATTCGCCGCCGCGCTGGTTTCCGCGGCACCGCCGCTGGCGCGACCGCATGTCGTTTCCTGTCAGGCCATACCGCTGCGCGAGTCTAACGGTTTTGAAATTTTGCCCAGCGTTGAGTCTCTTAATTCGCAGGTGCATGTGCCCCCGGATAATTTTCTCTGCGACGACTGCCGCCGCGAGATGCTGGACCCGGACGACCGGCGCTACCGCTACCCGTTCATCAACTGCACGCAATGCGGGCCGCGCTACACGCTGATCACGCGCATGCCTTACGATCGGCCAAATACCACGATGGCGCATTTCCCGTTGTGTCCGCGTTGCCGTGCCGAATACGAGGACCCGCACAACCGCCGTTTCCACGCGCAGCCGCTGGCCTGCCCGGTGTGCGGGCCGCAGCTGAGTTTCGTTGCGGCACATGAAAACTCGGCGGGCGATGCGGCACTGACCGCATGTGTGGCGGCATTGCGCCGCAGCGCAACCGTCGCGGTGAAAGGCATAGGCGGTTATCACCTGATGTGCGATGCGCTCGACACGAAGGCCATCGCAAGGTTGCGAGAAAGCAAGCACAGGCCGCACAAACCGCTGGCTGTGATGTTCCCGAGGCAGGGCGCAGACGGTTTGCAGCGCGTTCGTTCGGAGTTGCAGATCGACGCGGTGACGCAGGCTGCGCTGTGCGATGTATCACGCCCGATCGTGCTGATACCCAAGCGTGCGGATTCGACCTTGCCTGATTCCATTGCACCCGGGCTGCGTGAGATCGGGGCGATGCTGCCCTACAGTCCGTTGCATTATTTGTTGCTGGAAAGTTTCGGCGGACCGCTGGTCGCCACTTCCGGCAATGTCAGTGGCGAACCGGTTCTGACCGATAATGCCGAGGCCGAGGCGAGGCTGGGCAAGGTGGCGCAAGCCTTTTTGCATCACAACCGTCCAATCGCGCGCCCCGCCGACGACAGCGTGCTGCGCGTCATCGCGAACCAGCCGCGCATGCTGCGCGCGGGGCGCGGCATCGCACCCCTGGAATTCGACCTGCCGTTCAGCTTGCCGCAGCCGCTGCTCGCGGCGGGCGGCCACATGAAAAATTCGATCGCATTGGCCTGGGGCAATCGCGCGGTGCTGTCGCCGCATATCGGTGAGCTGGACGCGCCGCGCAGCCTGGAAATATTCGAGCAGGTGATCGCGGACCTGCAGCAGCAAGGACTGATGTTCCAGCGCCG
>CAZCKZ010000024.1:0-13792 GCA_964499395.1 uncultured Gallionella sp.
CCGTGGCTATCTTTCCATCGCTCGCGGCACCGAGAAGGTTCCGGTCGGAGCCGACGGCAAGCCTGTCATGCCATGGCAGGAATATGCATTCCGCCGTTTGACCGAGGCCAACCCGTTTCCGTCGGTGATGGGCCGGGTTTGCCCGGCACCGTGCGAGACCGGTTGCAACCGCAATGCGCTGGAAGACCACGTCGGTATCAACTCGGTGGAACATTTTCTCGGCGAGTATGCGATCGCCAACAACCTGGCCTACCATACCGATGCCAAGCCCACCGGCAAAAAAGTGGCGGTTATCGGCGGCGGCCCGGCCAGCTTGTCCTGTGCCTATCAGCTCACCCTGAAAGGCCATGAAGTCACCGTGTTCGACGAGCACGAACATCTTGGCGGCATGATGCGCTACGGGATCCCGGGATTCCGCACCCCGCGCGAAGTGCTGGATGCGGAGATCAAACGCATCATCGATCTGGGCGTGAAGACCAGGATGAAATGCCGCGTCGGCACCGACATCACGCTGGAACAGATCCGCAAGGATTTCGATGCCGTTTTCCTTGGTATGGGTGCCCAGGCTGGCCGCGCGTTGCCGCTTGCGGACAGTTCCGCACCCAATGTGGTGACCGCGACTGCCTTCCTCAAGGCCTTCAACGACGGCCGTCTCCAGCATGTTGGCAAACGCGTGGTGGTGGTTGGTGGCGGCGATACCTCGATCGACGTTGCAACTGTTGCTCGCCGTCTCGGCCATCTGGAGGAATCCAAACCGACAGATTTCGAGCAGGCCATCGCAGGACAAATGGCCCATGATGTGGCCGAAATTTCGGTGAAGCAGGGCGCGGAAGTGACGCTGACCTCGATCTTCGACATCGACAAGATGCAGGCCAATAAACACGAAATCGAACAGGCGCTGGCCGAAGGTATCGAGATACACGGTAGCCTGGCGCCAATCGGCATCGTGCGCAGCGCAGACGGGCGTGCCACGGCATTGCGGGTCATTCAGTGTGAAGCAAAAATGGCCGGCGGAAAACTCGATATCAAGAACATCGAAGGTACAGAGCGGGATATTCCGGCCGACCTGATCGTGTCCGCGATCGGCCAGGCGGTCGACTTTACCGGTCTGGAAGAATTCAACAACGGCAAGGGTGCAGTTTCCACAGATCGTAATTATCTGGTATCCGGTCAGCAAGGCGTATTCGCGGGCGGCGACATCATACGCCCACACCTGCTGACCACTGCTATCGGCCATGGCTCCATTGCAGCGGATGGCATACACAATTACCTGCTCGGCATGGATCTGGAGAAACGCCCCAAGATCGATGCACACCAGTTCGATCTGATGCGCAAGATGATGGAGAAAGGGCTTGAGGTCAAAGAGATCCATGAGCCGTTGCGCGGGACATATGCTTCCAATGTCGCGGTACACAATTTCGACAACCGTTCGGATCGCTATGTGATTCCGCATGAGAAACTGTTTCTGGGTCACTTTTCCATCGTGGCGCGCAACAAGCGCAATATCATCACGTTGAGCAAGGAATCCGCGCTGGGCAATTTCCAGGATCGTCTGGGCGTGCTTTCCCAAGATGAGGCAGTGGCCGAGGCCAAACGCTGCATGAGCTGCGGCATGTGTTTCGAATGCGACAACTGCGTGGTGTACTGCCCGCAAACCGCCGTATTCCGCGTCAAGAAAAATCAGGCGACCCTCGGGCGCTATGTGGATACCGATTACAACAAGTGTATCGGCTGCCATATTTGCGCGGATGTGTGCCCGACGGGATACATCCAGATGGGCCTGGGCGAGTAATAACAATGTCAAAACTTATCGCGCTGCTGGCAACACTCTGCATCTGTGCTTCTGCCGGTGCCACGGAGAGCTACGGTATGCCCAAGCTCGATATCGGCAAGGGCGGGCATTGTGTTGCGCCCACTGAGTGGATGCGCATTAATCACATGAAGGTGCTTTTCAAGCAACGTGATGAAACAGTCCACCAGGGCATACGCGGGAGCAAGTACAGCCTCAAAAACTGCGTCGAATGCCATGCCAGTCTGCGCGACAACAGTGTGATCGGGCGCCCCGACAGCTTCTGCGAAGGCTGTCACCGTTACGAGGCAGTCAAGATCGATTGTTTCGAATGCCACTCCAGCAAGCGAAGCACCGCTTTGGCCCAGGAGGAGTCAAAATGAGCGATACCAACGAGCAGCGCAGACAGTTCCTGAAAACCTCGGTCGGGGCGGCGGCAGTCGCGGTCGCGCCGGGGATGCTGCTGTTCGACATGGCGCGCGGGGATACCGAGCCGGTTTCGAGCAAAGTGCGCTGGGGCATGCTGATCGACACCGCGAACTGTGCAGACTGCGACAAATGCGTGAAAGCCTGCAACAAGGAGAACGGTCTGTCCGGGGGACTGAGCCCGACCGACTCGCAGTGGATACGCAAGGTCGAACTCAAGGACATGCGCACCGAACGGTCGCTTGCGTTGCCGATGATGTGCCAGCATTGCGCGGAGCCACCATGTGTCGATGTCTGTCCGACCGGCGCCTCTTTCAAGCGTGCTGACGGCATCGTGCTGGTGGACAAGCATCTGTGCATCGGTTGCCGCTACTGCATGATGGCTTGCCCTTACAAGGCGCGATCCTTTGTGCACGAACCGCTGCATGACCAGAAACCCGATGTACCGCGCGGCAGGGGCACTGTGGAAAGCTGCACGATGTGCGTGCAACGTGTCGATGCCGGCAAGATACCGGCCTGTGCCGAAGCCTGCCCGAACAAGTCCATCCTGTTCGGCAATCTCAACGACCCCGACAGTGAAGTCGCCAAAAAAATTCGCACGGTGGCATCCACCCAGATACGCGCCGATCTGGGGCTGGACACCGGCATCCGTTACCAGGGACTATAAATAAATGGCCAACCATTCTCCAATGCAATTCAGGACCAGGCTGTATTACGCGTTGCTGGCTGCGGGCGGCCTGGTTGCGATGATGGGGTTGTATGCGGCACACATGATGGAGGAACACGGCCATATCATCACCGGCATGAATAACCAGATCGTCTGGGGTATGCCGCACGTGTTCGCGATATTCATGATTGTCGCGGCTTCTGGCGTACTCAACATTGCATCCATCGGTTCTGTATTCGGCAAAGCCGTGTACAAGGGTCGTGCGCCTCTGGCCGGCATGCTCTCCATTGCACTGTTGGCAGGAGGACTAACCGTGCTGATGCTGGACCTTGGCCGTCCAGACCGTATTATCGTTGCTGCAACAAATTTCAATCTGACCTCGGTATTTGCGTGGAATATTGTGCTGTACAGCGGGCTGTTTACATTTGTCGCTATATATACGTGGACCTTGCTGGAGCGGCGCATGAATCGCTGGATCAAGCCCGCCGGCCTCGTTGTGTTCACCTGGCGCATCATCCTGACCACCGGCACCGGTTTGATCTTCGCTTTTCTCGTCGCACGACAGGCTTATGATTCGGCAATATTGCCGCCAATGTTCCTTGTCATGTCCTTCACCTGGGGACTGGCAGTGTTCCATGTTGTACAGTCGGCGATGTATACCTGGAACAACAGGATACAAGATCCGGTCATACTGCATCGCATGAAGATTCTTCTTGGCATCTTCGTACTCGGCACACTTTATCTGGTTGTGGTTTACCACATGACCAATCTTTATTTCGCGAAACAAACTGCTTTCGAGCATTTCATTTTGGTGAATGGCGGCATCTATTCCTGGATGTTCTGGGCCGGCTATGTTGTGCTGGGAAGTTTGCTGCCGTTGTTGCTGATATTTCATCCCAGCCTGGGTAAAACCAAATTTGTCGTTCTCGCTTCACTGATGGTCATTCTTGGCGCCTTCGCCCTGCTCTATGTCTTCATCGTCGGCGGGCAGGCTTTTCCGCTGGACATCTTCCCCGGTTATGAAGTTACCAGCAGCTTTGGCGATGGACAGATCGGGCAGTATCAGCCTTCACTGTATGAATTCCTGCTGGGCTTCGGCGGTCTGGCCATTGCCTTCCTGATTACCACCATCGGTGTCCACGCATTGAATTTCATGCCGCCGCAAGACCAACCCCGCACCGAGTATAAATAAGAGGACAACCGATTAAATTTGCCATGAATCGGATGTTGATCTCAGCAGCGCACAAGTCTTCCGGAAAAACGATGGTCAGCATAGGCTTGTGCGCCGCGTTGAGCAAACGCGGGCACGTTGTCCAGCCATTCAAGAAAGGCCCCGATTACATCGACCCGATGTGGCTTAGCCAGGCATCCGGGCGCGCCTGTCGCAACCTCGACCTGTACCTGATGGAACGCGACGACATCGTCGACACCTTTACACGCCACAGCTCGGAAGTGAATCTGGTTGAGGGAAACAAAGGTTTGTACGACGGCCTCGCACTGGATGGCAGTAACAGCAACGCCGCCTTGGCGAAACTGCTTGACCTGCCGGTGTTCCTGGTGATCGATGCGCGCGGCATGACACGCGGAATCGCGCCGCTGATCCTTGGCTATCAGGCATTCGACCGCGATATCAACATCGCCGGTGTCATTCTCAATAATCTTGGCGGCAGCCGGCACGAAACCAAGTTGCGCAGCGTCATCGAACACTACACGGATGTGCCGGTAGTCGGTGCAGTACATCACGACGAGCGGCTCAGCATCGTTGAACGGCATCTTGGATTGATGCCCAGCAACGAGTCTCATGTTGCCACGGCCAAGATCAAACAGATCGGCGATGCCATCGCGGAGCAGGTCGATCTGGACAAGTTGCTCGCGTTGTCGCAGAAGCCACCATTGAATTTTCCGCACAAGGCCAGTGTGACTCCATTCCCTTGCGGAGACAAAGTACGCATCGGTATCGCACGCGACCGCGCTTTCGGGTTCTATTACACCGATGACCTGGATGCACTGGAAGCGGCCGGGGCCGAGTTGGTGCCGTTCGATGCATTGCGCGACGCACACCTGCCGGAAGTGGACGCGCTGTACATCGGCGGCGGTTTCCCGGAAACCTGTGCCGCCGAACTGGAGGCCAACGCGACATTGCGTGGCGAGATCAAGCAGGCCATCGAAAACGGCATGCCAACCTATGCCGAATGCGGCGGGCTGATGTACCTGTCGCGCGCTATCGAATATCAGGGGCGCGCGTACCGGATGGTCGGCGCGATTCCAGGCGATGTGAAGATGCACGACAAGCCCGTCGGACGCGGTTACGTGCATCTCAAGGAGGATGAAACACATCCCTGGCCGCGCCCCAATATGCCGGCAAAGCAGATCAAGGCGCATGAATTCCACTATTCCAGTCTTGAAAATCTTCCGCCGGATACCCGGTTTGCTTACCATGTCGAGCGTGGCTACGGCATAGACGGAAACAGGGACGGCCTTGTCCTGCACAACATGCTGGCCTCATATACCCATCTGCGCACCATAGGAAGTTGCTACTGGGCGACCCGTTTTGTTGCATTTATTCAACGGCAACTGGAACTGCGCAGGCAATTCGAATCATCACATTCCAACCGGCAGAAAATATGACAAATGAAAATTACCAGGCGGCCATCGCCGCCTTCGACCAGGCCAATTCACAAGACCCGAACAAGGAGATGGCCGATGGCAGGGAGTACCCCAAGGAACTGCTCTATGCGCAGCGCATGAGCGAAATGCAGGAACGCTATATTCCCGACGCATCGGAGGCGGTGAAACTTGCGGTACGCGCCCAGCATATCCAGCGATGGAAGATTCCGCGCAGCAACTATCCCATGGATAAACAGGGTTATCTGCAATGGCGCACCGGTCTGTACAAGTTTCACGCCGAGACTGCCGGGCGCATCATGAAGGATGCGGGATATGACGATGTGATGATAGATCGCGTCAAGAAAATCGTGAGCAAGAAGGGTTTGAAGGTCAATCCGGAGACGCAGTTGATGGAAGATGTGGTCGATCTGGTGTTTATCGAACATTACCTGACCGGATTTGTTGCTCAACATCCGGAGTATGACGAAGCGAAGTGGATACCGATCATCCGCAAGACCTGGCAGAAGATGTCATCGCGTGCGCATGAATTCGCGCTTTCGGGCAAGATCAAACTGCCGGAAGCGCTGGTGCCGCTGATCCTGAAAGCGGTACAGTAATAATGGATTATTTGCCTATCTTCGCCGATGTCCGCAACAAACTGTGCCTTGTGGTGGGCGGCGGCGGGGTTGGCAAGCGCAAGGCGGGCGTGCTGCTTGAGGCCGGCGCGAAGGTGCGCGTGGTTGCGCCGCAGATCGAGCCTGCGCTCGCGGAACTGAAAGGCGTAAATGCCATCGTTGCGCGTTTCGATGCGCAGCATCTCGAAGATATAACGCTGGTCATTGCGGCGACCAACGACCGCAGCGTCAATCGGCAAGTCTCCGAGTTGGCCCGCGCGCGCAACATCCCGGTGAACGTGGTGGATGATCCCGAGTTGTGCAGCTTCATTATGCCCGCCATCATGGATCGTTCGCCGCTGATGGTGGCTTTTTCCAGCGGCGGTGCATCGCCGGTGCTGACCCGCTTGATGCGCGGCAGACTGGAGACCATGATCCCGCAGAACTACAGCCTCCTTGCCGGATTCGCGGAACACTTCCGTGAACTGGTCAAGCAGCGCGTCACCAATCCGGCGAAGCGTCGCATCTTCTGGGAGAACGTGCTGGAAGGCGTGATCGCCGAAAAGGTATTGAGCGGCGATGAAAGCAGCGCGGAAACGATGCTGCTGAAGATGCTGGCGAGTGAGGACAATATCCTGCGCGGTGAAGTGTATCTGGTTGGCGCCGGTCCCGGCGATCCGGATCTGCTGACGTTTCGCGCCTTGCGTTTGATGCAGAAGGCCGATGTGGTGGTTTACGACAATCTGGTTTCCAAGCCGATCGTCGACATGACAAGACGCGATGCAGAGCGCATCTATGTCGGCAAGAAACGCGACGATCACACCTTGCGGCAGGAAGAGATCAATGAATTGCTGGTAAGGCTGGCCAAAAAGGCCAGCGCGTATTGCGCCTCAAGGGCGGCGACCCGTTCATTTTCGGGCGGGGCGGCGAAGAGATCGAGACTCTGGCTGCGGAGGGCATCCCGTTCCAGGTCGTTCCGGGCATCACCGCCGCCTCCGGCGTGTCCGCCTATGCGGGCATTCCGCTGACGCACCGCGATCATGCACAATCGTGCATATTTGTCACCGGTCACCTGAAAGACGGCAGCATGAATCTCGACTGGGACGCGCTGGCTCGCCCGAAACAAACCATTGTGGTTTATATGGGGCTGCACGGGCTGGCAACACTTTGTGCCGAACTCGTTGCCCATGGTTTGCATGGCGATACTCCCGTCGCGATCGTGCAACAGGGCACCACGAAAAATCAGCGTGTCATTACCGGGACGCTCGCGACATTGCCCGGAAATGCAGAAGTTGAAGAACTGCATGCGCCGACTTTGATCATTGTCGGCGGTGTCGTCACGCTCAGGCGGAAATTGGCCTGGTTCAACCCCGAAAATCTTGAAGAAACGAAAAGTTAATATCCGTACTTAAACGAACTGTGAAGGGGAACGTGATGAACAAATTGTTACTAAATAAATTTTTATTATTGGCATTGCTGTTGTTAGGTATCAGTAATGCGATGGCCGATGATGTAAAATTGAAACCGTTCGTACTTGCTTCAAAAGGCGCTGGAACGATAGCAGAGAAAACCGATCAGGCGAAAGCTGCATTGGTTGCGGGAGGATTTACCGTTGTTGGTGATTATTCGCCGTATGCCGATGCCGAGATTTTGATTGTCACCAACGATGAGCTGAAAAAGAATGCTGCCGAGTCGGAATATGGCGGATTCGGGGCAATACAAAGGGTGGCGATCACCAAAGTAAAAGATGAAATACAAGTGAGTTATACCAATCCTGTTTACATGGCAAATGCATACCGCATGAAGGGCAACCTGAGCGATGTTTCCGCCAAATTGGCAACGGCGCTGGGCAAGGTCGAAGAATTCGGTTCTGCGCAGGGCATGACTGCCAGACAGGCACGCAAATATCATTACATGTTTGGCATGGAGTATTTCAACGAACCCAGTGTCCTGGCTGAATATCCCAGTTACGAAGAGGCTGTCCGGTCGGTTGATGCGAAACTGGGCTCCAACAAGAACGGCGTCACTAAAGTTTATCGTGTGGACATTCCGGGAAAACAGGAGGCTGTATTCGGTGTCGCAATGAAAGGTGCAACAGATGACGATAAATACATGGACGATCGCTTCATCATGAACGAAATTGACTTCCACGATATCAGATCCACTGCCCATCTGCCTTACGAGGTATTGGTTTCAGGCAACAAGGTTTATGCGTTGTATGCCCGCTTTCGTATTGCAATCAATTTCCCGGATTTGAGCATGATGGGGAAACACAGCTTTATGAACATCATGAAAACGCCTAATGCGATACGTGATGTTCTGCAAAAGACGGTACAGAAATAACGAGCCGGATAGCAGGATTGATGAACAAGTAATGTGGCAAATTTTATAATCAGGAGACGGTAATGTCTGAAAGCGATACCTTGGGCGATTCGAAACGCCGTAATTTTTTAATCAAAGTGACCTCCGTCGTGGGTGGCGCGGGAGCGGCGGCGGCGTGTATCCCATTTGTTGCCAGCATGAATCCGAGCTCGGACGTGCTGGCCAAGGCCACCACTGAAGTGGATCTGTCCGGGATTCCGGTAGGCGGGGTGCATACCGTGGCCTGGCAGGGCAAGCCGGTATTTGTTTTTCATCGCGACCCGGAAGAAATCAAGGCCATGGAAGCCTCCGACGGCGGATTCGATCCCGAACCGGACGACAAGCGGGTGATCAAGCCGCAATGGCTGGTCGTGATCGGTATCTGCACCCATCTGGGCTGCGTCCCGAACAAGGAGGGACCGGGATGGACTTGCCATTGCCATGGCAGCCAGTATGACGACAGCGGACGGGTCGTGCGCGGTCCGGCGCCGCGTAATCTGGCGGTGCCCCCATACTACTTCCTGGCGGACAACAAGATCCTTATCGGAAAATCAAAAGCATAAGAGGCGACCATGACAAGCAAAATCATTAATTGGATAGACCGGCGATTCCCGTTCAGCAGTTTCGTCAAACATGATTTGACCGAATATCCCACCCCGCGCAATCTCAGCTATTGGTGGAATTTCGGATTTCTGGCAGGTTTCGTGCTGGTGCTGCAGGTGGCCACCGGGATCTTTCTGGCCATGCACTACAAAGCGGATGTCACACTGTCGTTTGACTCCATACAGCACATCATGCGCGACGTGAATTACGGCTGGCTGTTGCGCTTCATGCACGCCACCGGCGCGTCGGCATTCTTCCTGGTGATCTATATCCATATGGCACGCACGCTCTATTACGGCTCATATCGTGCACCGCGCGAGCTGATGTGGTGGACCGGACAGGGATTGCTGCTGTTGTTGATGGCAACCGCTTTCATGGGCTATTTGTTGCCGTGGGGGCAAATGTCGTTCTGGGGCGCGACCGTGATCACCAATCTGTTTAAGGCCACGCCGTTTTATGGTGAAGAAGTGGTGTCCTGGTTGCGCGGCGGCTTTTCCGTCGGCGACCCGACCTTGACGCGCTTCTTCGCGCTGCACTATCTGTTGCCGTTCCTGATCCTCGGCGGGGTGGTGGTGCATCTGATCGCACTGCATACCGTCAAAAGCAGCAATCCGAGCGGCATCGATCTGGCAGCCAAGGACAACATCCCGTTCCATCCCTATTTCACCAGCAAGGATTTTTACGGGTTGGGCATCTTTTTGATCGTGTTTTGCATCTTTGTATTCTTTTTTCCGAATAGTCTGATGGAACCCGCCAACAACATTCCGGCCAATCCGATGCAAACTCCGACACACATTGTTCCGGAATGGTATTTTCTGCCCTTCTATGCGATCTTGCGCTCGGTGCCGGATCTGGTGGGAGGTGTGGTGGCGATGGGGCTGTCGGTGATGGTTTTTGCTTTCATGCCCTATCTGGACCGCTCCCGCATTCCCGGCGGGGCGCGATACCGTCCATGGTATCGCACGATGTTCTACGTGTTCGTGGTGGACATGCTGGTGCTGGGATACGTCGGCTACAACCCGCCCAGCAATGAGACCCTCATGATAGGCAGAATTGCGACGATAATTTATTTTGCACAGTTTTTGCTGCTTCCGTTTATCTCCAAGAAGGAAGAGCGATGGTTGATTCAACGCGGTCTCCCCTCTGAATTGAAGGAATTGATGGCAAGCGATACCGAGGAACAAAACAAAATACAGGCGCACCGTCGCAGTGGAGACAGCAAATGAAAAATCTGATCGTTTCGTTGTTATTGTGTTGTGCTGCTTCACAAGTATGGGCCTCAGAAGCAATGCTTGAGAATATCAAGGTTGATACCGATCTGCCCGCAATCGCACGCGGTGTGGATGATGTGATGAATAATTGCCACAGTTGCCACAATCTGAAATACATCACCTATCTCAATCTGGCCAATTTGGGCATTGACAGGAAAAAGATAGACGAATGGCGCGGCGACCAACCGCTCGATGCGCCGCTTGCCAGTCTGATGTCCGACGAGGCGGCCATGCAATCGTTTAACCTGGTGCCGCCGGATCTGAGCCTGATGACCAAGGCCCGCGAGGGCGGAGCGAGCTACGTGTATTCCTACCTGTTGGGCTATTACAACACGCCGGACGGGGTGACCCACAATCACATCTTCCCCGCGACCAAGATGCCGGATCCGCTGGGAATGAGCACCACGACCGATCATGCCCAACGGGAAGAAATAAGGAAGACGGCACATGACATTGTGTCATTTCTATACTGGGCAGCCGACCCGCATGAACAGGAGCGGCACAGGCTGGGATATTATGTAATCGGATATCTGGTCATTTTGACGCTGTTGCTTTACTTTGTGAAAAATCAAATCTGGTCGCGTCTGAAATAACGAATGCTATCAAATGGCGGCCAAATTCCGGCCTGTGATAAGCAGAGTTTGGAACAGGAATTTCAGGAAGCTGTATCCATTTATATTTACTTGAGGAGCAAATGATGAAAAGCATAACTTTACTGGGCAGTGTGATTTTTGCGCTGCTCTCTGTTCCTGTTCTGGCAACACCTGTTCAGGCGCAGGGAGACATCAGCTACAGGAATGATGTTTTCCCTATCCTCCATGACTATTGTTTGAACTGCCACGAGCCGGGAGGCAAGGGCTATGAAAAAAGCGGGTTGAATATGAGCACATACCAGAGCCTCATGAAAGGTACCAAGTTCGGGTCTGTGATCAAGCCGGGAGACAGTTTTACCAGCATAATAATCCAGGTGATCGAGGGTCGTGTTCATGAATCCATCAAGATGCCGTTTGGTATGAGCGGTGGCTTGGCCAGGGATAAAATAGAGATATTGAAGAAATGGGTGGACCAGGGCGCCAAGGACAACTGAGTGCCGGGAGCACCTGAAAATCCGGAATCAAGGCAAGCAGGAAGGAAAAGTATATGTCAGCAGAGTTAATTGAAGCAGTGAGAACGGGTGACATTGATGCTACCCGCCGGATGTTGGCCGCCGGGGCTGATGTCAATTCGCGCGACAGCGAGGGTTCCACGCTGCTGATGCTGGCTTCCCACGCCGGTAATCTGGCTATGGTGCTGGCTTTGATCAAAGCCGGTGCGGAAGTCAATGCATGCGATGAACGCGGCTGGACGCCGCTGATGAAGGCGGCATATAACGCTGAGCTGGACCGGGGATTCGCAGATGTGGTGCAGGCCCTGATCGACGCGGGAGCGAATGTGGAGGCACCCATCAGCTACGGTATCCGACCCCTGATGCTGGCGTCGGGCTACGGCGAGACGGCAGTGGTCGAGACGCTGCTCAAGGCGGGAGCTGATGTTACCGCACGCAACGAGGGCGGGCTTACGGCACTCATGATGGTTAAGCAAAAACACTATGTCGATGTGATCAACCTGTTGCACGAGGCGGAACGGGATGCAGGGGTTGGGGAGGGAAGTTGTTCCAGCAAGAACGAACCCGGGTCGAATGTGGTGACTTTTCTGAAACCGCTCAGCAAATCCTGACCGGTCAATATTTATTGAGCCCGGTTTGTATCAAAAAGAGAAAGATATAAATGCCTTACTTCGTTTACAAGATATTTGAAAAACCGATCCGTCATTTGGAAAAGCTGGAACAGCACGACTCATTTCGCGAAGCATCAAACCGGGCCAAACAAATGCGCGGTGAACTTGCCAGCGATGCGGTATACACGATAAAAGTAATCTTTGCTGAAACGGAGCTGCACGCCGAAGATTTGCTCAATCAAGTACGCGAAGCCGTTCCCAATCCCCAGGATGACTAAGCACAAGCAATGGATGAAGCAGCCTATAGGCAGGCGCTGACATCATCGTTTCCGCGTAATTGTCCGTTTGAAAAATCCATCCTAACCCATTGCGCGGCCTGTTCGATGGCTGTGAAGCATAATATCGCCGAGCGTGAAATCGTCGCCTGCAACAATGCAGAAGCACACGAGCGTTGTACCGCATTGCGTGACCTGTTTCGTCACAACTTCACTTTCGCACTGGGCAAACCGCATATCGAAGGGCCCCTGCCGCACGCCCAGGAAATGCGGATGCAATGCGGCGGCTTGAAAGGACTGCAATTCACGCTGGATGGAAATGCCGATGTGAATGATGTGGCGGCACTGCTGGGGAGGGCGCAGCAACGCTACGGTAATTTGGCGGAATTGCCCTTTTCGCTGATCGTTCAGCGAGCAAATGATTATTACAAACGCAGATAGCTTTTCAACACGGGCAGCGAATTTATGCCCAACACCGGAGCAACATATAAAACCATGTCAGAGCAACCCACGGAAATCAAGTTACACCAGCAATCCCGCATACTGGAAATCACTTTCAGTGACGGGGTATGTTATCAGTTCCCCTGTGAATTCCTGCGGGTATATTCGCCTTCTGCCGAGGTCAGCGGTCACGGCCCCGGGCAGGAGGTACTGCAGGTGGGCAAAAAGGATGTCGGCATTACGGCAATCGTTCCTGTGGGCAGTTATGCCGTGCAAATCGATTTTGACGACGGGCATGACACCGGTCTTTATACCTGGGAATACCTGTATAAATTGGGAAAAAATCAGTCCGTATTGTGGCAGGATTATCTGGATCGCATGGCTGCCGCAGGAGCGAGCCGTGAACCGCTTTCAGGGTCACAAAAATAACTGCAAATAATACCCGATAAAATTAGTCAACATAGTTTAAAATAGAATTATAAATTTTTTATCTGAGCCAGGAGCAAGTGATGAGTTTTAACGAAACAGATGTGCAAAATGCGTTGAAGAGTTTGATCGACCCGAACACCAAAAAAGATTTCGTCAGCGGGAAATCCGTCAAGAACATCAAGATCAGCGGCAGCGATGTGTCGCTGGATATTATGCTCGGCTACCCGGCCAAAAGCGTGTGGGACGAGATACGCGCAATGGTTGAAGCGCATCTCAAGGCGGCATTGCCGGGCGCGGGCAAGATCAGCGTCAACGTGACCAGCAAAGTGGTGCCGCACGCGGTTCAGCGCGGTGTGCAGCTGGTGGAAGGCGTGAAGAACATCATCGCCGTGGCGAGCGGCAAGGGCGGTGTCGGAAAATCGACGACTGCGGTGAATCTGGCGCTGGCACTGGCAGCCGAGGGCGCCCGCGTCGGGGTGCTGGATGCGGATATCTATGGACCTTCGCAACCCACCATGCTCGGCATTGCCGGCCAACCCAAATCGGTCGATGGAAAATCTTTGGAACCGATGCAGAATCACGGTCTGCAGGCC
>CAZCKZ010000025.1:0-13699 GCA_964499395.1 uncultured Gallionella sp.
GGAACTGATGGCGGCGATGGCCAAAATATACGGCTTTTACCTGATAGCCGGCAGTCACCCCAACCTGCGTGAAGGCCTGCTCTACAACACGGCATTCATGTTCTCGCCGCATGGTGACGTGTTCATGCAGGACAAGATCCATCGCACCCGCTGGGAACGCGACAAATGGGATACATCTGCGGGAGACAAACTTCATCTGTTCCAGACCGACTACGGCGCCATCGGCATACTGATCTGCTATGACATCGAATTTCCGGAACTGGCACGCATGGTTTGCGAGGCGGGCGCAGACATCCTGTTCGTCCCGTCGTCGACCGACGACCGCCAGGGTTACTGGCGCGTGCGCTACTGCGCCCATGCGCGCGCCATCGAGAACCAGGTCTACGTCGCGATGACCAGCACCGTGGGCAATATTGCGGTGGAAGGATTGAGCATGCATTACGGCCAGGCATGCATCATGACACCTTCCGATTTTCCATTCTCGCGCGATGGCATCGCAGCGGAAGGCGTGACCAACATGGAGCAGGTGGTGGTGGCCGACGTCGACCTTGACGCGCTGACACAGAACCGCATCAACGGCACGACCATTCCGCTCTACGACAAGATGCGCGAGGTTTACAGCAATCCGGTCGAGATCGTTTTGGCACGCAGCAGTACCGGGAAATCCTGATACGGATAACGAACCGGTACGCGGCACTGAAAAAAACTTGTCAGTGTGGCCGGCAGGTTTCGACTGAAGTCATTCCCGGCCCTTCTCGATGAACTGTTCCAGATGCGCAAGGAAGGCGCGTGTCTTGGCGGGCAAGTAGCGGCGCATCGGCGTGACCGCCCACGCGGGTACGGCAGGCAAACACCAATCCGGCAATACGCGCACCAGGTGCTTGAGGCGCACCTCTTCGGCCGCATTGCGATCCGATAATGCGCCGATGCCCGAACCATCAAGCAGGAGCTGCAGGATCACGTCCATGGAATTCAGCGTGATCCTGCCTTTCGGCGTGCCTTCCCAGACGGTCTTGCCGCGCAGCAGTTTCCACGCGATGGGCGTTCCCCGCGTCGACATCAGGCGCACCGCTTCATGATGTTGCAGGTCATCCGGATGCTTGGGCGCCGGGTGCAATGCCAGATAGATCGGGCTGGCGTACAGGCCGATGCTTTGTTCGTCTATCTTGCGCGCTGCCAGCGCTGAATCGTCATCCAGCTTACCCATGCGTATCGCCAGGTCGAAACGCTCGCCGATCAGGTCGACACGCCGCGAGGTGAGATCGAGATCGAGCTGTATCTCGGGGTAGGCCTCGATGAAAGTGGCGAAGGCCGGTGAATTCTGTTTCGCATATTCCCCCGGCATCGATACACGCAAACGCCCGCGCGGACGCTCTTCCTGGCTATTCACGAAATCGCGTGTCGCGGCGACTTCTTCCGCCACGCGCCGGCAGTGTTCGAGAAATTCCCGCCCGAAGTCGGTAAGCGTCAGGCGGCGCGTGGTGCGCAACAGCAGCCGCTGCCCGAGCGCCGCCTCGAGGTTGGTCAGGCGCCGCGAAACCGTGGCCTTGGGCATGCCGAGATGTTCTGCGGCGCGCACCATGCTTTCCTGTTCGACGATGGCGACGAACAGGATGTAGTCATCGGCAGAGATATTTGATAGTTCCATTTATGGAATAGTCTATCCCAGTTCGATGGCTTTATCTATCTTTTTGAGCCTCCTATGATGCGCTCACTTTCTACCCACGCAGTTTTACAACAGGAGGAACCGATCATGAAGATATTGGCGTTTGCAGCGAGCAACAGCAGGAAGTCGATCAACAAGCAATTGGTGGCGTACGCCGCCAGCCTGGTCGAGGATGCAGAAGTCGAGGTGCTGGACCTGAACGATTACGAATTGCCATTGTTCAGCGATGACAGGGAAAAGGAGCTCGGCCATCCCGAGCTGGCCAAAGACTTCTTGGCCAGGATAGCAGCCAGCGATGCGGTGATGATTTCGTTTGCCGAGCACAACGGTTCCTATAGTGCCGCTTACAAGAACCTGTTCGACTGGAGCTCGCGCATCGGCAAGAAGGTGTTCCAGGACAAGCCGATGGTGTTGCTGTCCACCTCGCCGGGACCCGGCGGCGGCGCAAGTGTATTGGCCGCGGCGACCGGTTCGATGCCGTTCTTCGGCGGCGATATGAAAGCCAATCTGTCGATCCCGAGTTTCCATGAGAACTTCGATGTCGAACGCGGCGTGCTCAGGAACGAAGAGTTGAATGCCAAATTGGTCGAGGCAGTCAGTCATTTGCAGTAGCGGCAATTGCAAGGGTTGGTCCCTGCCTGAAGCGAACATTTTTGAAATTGGAGGAATCATCATGAATACCGGTACAGTCGTAAAAAACCATACGCGCGGCATCGAGCGCATCGTCGAGGGCATCGCCACGTCGGACGGTGCGGGTGTGAAGCTGACCCGCGTGCTTTCCGGCAGGCTGCAGCAGCGCCTCGATCCGTTCCTGATGCTGGATGCGTTCGGCAGCGACGATCCCGACGATTACATCGCCGGTTTCCCTGATCACCCGCATCGCGGCTTCGAGACGGTGACCTATATGCTGGCCGGCCGCATGCGGCATCGCGACAGCGCGGGACACGAAGGCTTGCTGGAAAACGGCGGCGTGCAGTGGATGACCGCGGGCCGCGGCGTGATCCACTCCGAAATTCCCGAACAGGAAGACGGCGTGATGGAAGGTTTCCAGCTCTGGCTCAACCTGCCCGCACAACGCAAGATGAGCGAGCCGTGGTACCGCGATTTCGCAAGCGATGCTATCCCCGAATATGCCACGCCACAGGGCGTGAAGGTGCGGGTGATCGCCGGCAGCAGCAATGGCGTCAAAGGTGCCGTGACGCGCGAGGTCACCGAACCGCTGTACCTCGACATCCACATGCCTGCCGGTGCGGAATTTTCCACCGCGCTGCCGGCTGCGCATAACGCCTTCATCTATGTGTATCGCGGCGCTGTGACGGTCGAAAGCGTGCAGGTGCCGTCACGCCGCATGGGCATCCTGGCCAATTCTCCCGAAGCCGGGGGCGTGACATTTTCCGCGACGGAGGACACATGCCTGATCCTCATCGCGGGCAAACCGCTCAACGAGCCGATCGTGCAGTACGGACCGTTCGTGATGAACACGCAGCAGGAGATACACCAGGCGTTGAGCGACTACAACAACGGGCATCTTGCCTGATCCACTTTAATGATCAACCAACAGGAGCATGACATGAGCAACACGAATATCTTCAGGCGGTTCAACGGCAGCATCGCGAATCTCGTCAAGAGGCCCGCAGTGGGCGCGCTGCTGTCACTCGTCGCACGGATGTTCGCCTCTGCGATCTTTATCATTGCCGGTTACGGCAAGCTGGGTGCCGGCTATGCCGGAACGCAAGCCTATATGGCATCGATGGGCGTACCCGGGGGATTGCTTCCGCTGGTGATCGCGCTCGAGTTGGGCGGCGGGATCGCGTTGCTGCTCGGCTTCCAGACCCGCCTGGTCGCATTTCTGCTGGCCGGATTCTGCATCAGTGCGGCGCTGATCTTCCACACCGGCGCGGACCAGATGCAACATATCATGCTGATGAAGAATTTCGCGATGGCGGGTGGCCTGCTGGCATTCACCATGTTCGGCGCCGGGCGCATGAGCCTGGACGGGGAAGCGCGGACTTGAGTTTGAGTAATTCGCAAACTGTTGCGGAACAGTGAAGTGCTGAAGGGGCCGGGTTCGAACCAATATCCGAACCCGGCCCCTTCATTTGTGCGGGACAGATCCCGGATGCCCGTCGGATTGCAGCGTTGATTGAAACGCCGGAACTTACATTACTGCAGTTTGCCTATACGCTCATCATAACTGCGGCTCATAAAGGATAGCCATGATCTTCCGCCAGCTTTTCGACCCGGAATCATCCACGCTCACCTATCTGCTCGCCGACGACCAGGGCAACGCAGTGATCGTCGACCCGGTGCTGGAACACGTCGAGAACTACCTCGCGCTGCTCAAGTCGCTGAAGCTGACGCTGCGCATGGTGCTGGATACCCACGTGCATGCCGATCACATCACCGGCTCGCAGGCGCTCAGGAAACACACCTGCGCCACCACGGTGATCGCGGAGAACTGCGGTGCGCCGGGTTATGACAGGCTATTGAAAGATGGCGATACGCTGGCGTTAGGCAGCGAGACCATATGCGTCATCGCGACGCCGGGTCACACGCCGGGCAGCCTGTGCTACCTTTGGCGCGACCGGCTGTTTACCGGCGACACGCTGATGATCAATGCCTGCGGCCGCACCGATTTCCAGCATGGCAGCGCGGTGGAGATGTACCACAGCATCACGGAGAAACTGTTCACGTTGCCGGACGAGACGCTGGTCTATCCCGCCCACGATTACAAGGGGAGGCGCGTCAGCAGCATCGGCGAGGAGAAAGTACTCAACACGCGCATCGCGGGCAAGAGCGAAGCGGAGTTCGTCGAGATCATGAACAGCCTCAACCTCGCGACGCCAAAGCGCATTCACGAAGCGGTGCCAGCCAACCTGCTGGGCGGCATCCTGCGCTGATCTTCGGGACGGCTTTGCATTTTTTTGTTGCATTGCCACACTGCCTTGAATTGATCGCTCAGCCTTGCATAACGTTTCCGCAATTTTCTCTTTCAACTCCATCATCGCAACTTCCGCCTGCGCAACGTTTGTCATTGGCTGGTTCGGCTCCCATGCGGCGATACCCTGCAATGCGCGCAGGCGCTGGCATTCCGGGTTCAGCGAACCGTCTTCCATGAATACCGGGAACTCGCGGCATACCGGCGCAAAGAAAGAGGGTTGAACTTATGCCTCTCTGAGTGATAGATTGCGCAACATGGAAAGCAATCCGGCTGCCGCACCTGTTGCATACCGCATCTCCGTCACCTGTAAAAATATCAAGGCCCTTAATGATGAACGCAAGCGTTGTGCACCACCCTAAACGGTTCATGAAGTATGCGGCAACAGTGCTGGCGCTTGCGCTGCTTGCCTACGCCACATTCCTTGTCTTGCAGTCATGGCAGGAAGCCGAATCCGATCAGGCCAACCAGTTGGCGACGATTGCCGACCTGAGCGAGAACTCGATCGATACATATTTGACCCAGCTGGAAATCGGCATGCAGATACTGGGCGCGGATCTGGCCGACACGCACAGAAAGCCCGATCTCGACCGTGCATTCAAGCTGGTCAACCGGTTTCAAAAGCTGCACACCGAGCTGGGCAACGTCATACTGATCCGCAGCGATGGACGGATACTATTAACCGGAAAAACACCCAACAACCCGGATATGCCTACGCTCGCCAAAGATCCCATATTCATGCAGTTTCGCGGCGAACTGCTGCAGGACCCGGCCTTCGCGATTGGCCGGCCGGTCATGGGCAATATAGACAATCGCTGGGTCGTCGCCGCACGCTATGCCGTTACCGATCAGGCCGGCAAGCTGCTCTATATCATCAGCGCCAATTTGCCCGCCAACCTGTTGCAACGCTACTGGCCGGACTCGACCATCCCCGGGATCTCTGCGCTGGGTCTGGTACGCGATGATGGATATATGGTCAGCCGCTATCCGGAACCGGATGCCGCGGGCATGGATAATTTGTATGGCAAGCCTGCCGCGGGTGCGATGATCGGGTATCTGCGCGCAAATAATTACCCGCAACACGGCCAGGTCGAAATGCCGGGCAACGGCGGCAAGGCGGCATATTTGCGCGTGATGAGCCGCCTGCAGCATTATCCGCTCACGCTGTTTGCCGAAGTGCCGATGTCGGGAATCAAGGCGGCATGGTGGGGCCGCATGCGTACCCCCTTTATACTGATGGCGCTGTTGCTGGCAATCATCTTCACATTTCTTGTCGTGTCGCTCCGGGGCCGCCGCACATGGACCATGGCACAACGGCGCGAAGAACTCAGGCACACCTACGAACAAGCCCTGGATGAACGGAGTCCGAACGAGATATTCATGTTCAGTGCCGATACCTTGCAATTTACCTACGCCAACGATTATGCGCTGGAGCATACCGGCTATAGCCTGGCGCAATTGCAACAGAAAACCCTGCTTTCCCTGCATCCGGAACTGGGCATCGAATCCTTCAGGGCGATGATCGAACCGCTGCGCCGCGGTGAACAGGAATCGATCAAGTACCAGACAGTCCAGGCACGCGAAAATGGCAGCACCTATCTTGTGGAGGTTAGCCTGCAATTAATGAAACTGGATGATGGGGGCGAAGGATTCCTGGCGATCATCAATGACATCACCGCGCTCAACCAGGCCGAGGAAAATATCAGGGCATTCAATGCACCCGTCGAGCGGCGCGCTGCCAGGCGCAATTGACCAATCATTTGGTGTCAGCAAATCGGGACTAACGACGATTGCTTTCCGTTTCTGTTCTGATGCCGCATTCACGGGGGTTACGCTGCAGCATTCCCCTCCATTCAAACATCAGGTTCTCCAGTCACATGAAAAAAATTGCCCCGACCAAGGCTGAGATCGCGCTGCTTGAGCCGTTTGTCGGCCTTGGGCTGGAGCGCATCCATGTGCCGGCCGGCAGGGAAGCGTTCGCGTCTGCCGCTGCCGAGATCAAGGAGGCGGGCATCGTCGGTTTCGATACCGAATCCAGGCCGACGTTTGTCACCGGCGATGTCAGCGAGGGGCCGCACGTGGTGCAGTTTGCGCTGCATGACAAGGCCTACCTGTTCCAGCTGCATCGTGCGGAAGGGCTGCCGTTCCTGATCGAGCTGCTGCAATCGGAGCAGGTCATCAAGGTGGGTTTCGGCCTGAAATCGGATCGCGGGCATATCCACGCGAAACTCGGCGTGCATTTCGGCGGAGTGGTCGATCTCAACACGGTGTTCAGCATGGACGGCTACCACAAGGAGATGGGCGTCCGGGCGGCGGTGGGGCTGGTGTTCAAGCAGCGCTTTGCCAAGTCAAGGCATGTGACCACCTCCAACTGGTCGCAGCCCGAGCTCACTGCGCAGCAAATGCGCTACGCGGCCAACGATGCCTACGCGGCGCTGAAAGTGCTGGAGGCACTCAAGCTGCCCCGGGAGGATTTGCCGATCATGGCTGCGCAAGAGGAGCCTGCGTCACCGAATGATATTCGGCCCGGACCGGAATGAACCGGCGAGCGTGCTGCAAATCCAGAATCTCCCGGCCTTGGCTGTTGTTCCTGTTCAGCGAGAGAAACGCTTCGGTCATTTTTTGGCGCAAATTGGCATCCATGTCCGCGCGCACCGTCCAGGTGTAACCGTTATGGCCGGATGTGGCGATCAACCCCGGCCGGGTATTTTCGTCTTCTTCACGCTGTACCAGCGCAATGACCCGGCCGTTGCTGCGCGTTCTGGCGCGGGAAAGATTGATGCCGTCTATCCAGACCAGGTCCAGTTTGTGGCTGAGCAATGCATCGACCAGCGCGTCGTCATCCAACATCGGCCTGAACTCCATTTTCATGCCGACGCGCTTCTCAAGATAATCGGTCAGCGGCTTCAGCTTGCGCCGCAACACCGGTGGCGATTCGCCGGGCATCACGGAGACGCGCAGCACCGGCTCGGCATACGTGGCCGCATAGAGTGCCAATGCCACGAATATCGCCAGCGAAATGATCAGGTTTCTGAGGCGAATCGAGGATTCATTGATTTGCATGGTGTTCCGGTTCAGGGGTGTTTTGATGTCGCGGACTTATCGCGTTGGTTTGCATGATGACCGGGCAAAGGGTTGGTCAGGCATCATTTTTTCGTATTCAGCTTCTCCAGCTCTTCCAGCGCCTCTTCCGCAATTTCCCGCACTTCCTCGTTGGCATCGTTCAGGCAGACCTCGACAAGCGTGCGTGCGGCTGCGCTGCCGGTGAGACCGAGCAGGTGGCAGGCGTCGGCGCGCACGCGATGGTCGGCATGGCGGCTGAGTCCGGCCAGCTGCGGCAGCAGCTTCTGCAGTGACGGTGAATTGGCATAGGCTTCGAGCAGCGCGCTGACACCCAGGCGCACTTCAAGATTGGCACCCGGATCGGCAATGATGGCGAGCAGCGGCTTGAGTCGCTGCGTATCCGCATCGATGAATGCCGCGGCCTGCCGGTAGCCGCCTTGCTTCAGCAAGTGTCCGACATAGTGCGCCGTGCCTGCTTCGCCATTCGCCCAATCGGCCCAAAGGCGCAGTTCGGCAGGGCTGTGCGAGCCGGTGAGGGTGAACGGACCGAGGCGCAGCCAGGGGGCGGCGCGCACGCCGTATTCCGCGGCCTGTTCGGGATGCTCGGCCGCATCGATTACCGTCAGCTTCCCGATCAGCTTCCGCCCCGCCAGTTCGTTCAGTCCCTGCAAAACGGTTGCGCAGTGCGGGCAGCCGGGCGCGACAAAGAGCAGCGCATCGGGCGGGGTGGCAGTCATGGTGGTTGATGGGTTTGTCATCGCAAGCGGTTCCAGCTATTCGCCCTGTATCGTCACGACCAACCGGCGGCTGCCGCCGTGGTTGCGGTGTTCGCACAGGTAGATGCCCTGCCAGCTTCCCAGCCGGGTCCGGCCGTCGGCGATCGGGATGTTCAGGCTGCTGCCGAGGATGCTGGCTTTCAGGTGCGCGGGCAGGTCGTCCGGGCCTTCGTCCTGGTGCAGGTAATAGGGTTCGTCCTCGGGCACGGCGCGGCTGAAGTAGCGCTCGAAATCCTGGCGCACCGTGGGGTCGGCATTCTCGTTGAGGGTCAATGAGGCGGAGGTGTGCATGATGAAGATGTTCATCATGCCGATCCTGAGATTGCGCAGCTCGGGCAGCTCACGCAGCAGTTCCTCGGTGATCAGGTGAAAGCCGCGCCCTCTGGCTTTGAGTTGTATCTCTTTTTGTATCCACATGTTGTTGCGTTCACCCGGCCATCCGGCGGGGCAAGGGCAGGGCAGCAGCGAGCCGGTATCCCGTCTGCTGCCCGTGAGTGCATTCCTAGTGCCTGCTGCCTTCACGTTCCTTGTTTTGCTGCCGGGGTTGCTGGCGGCGTTGCTGCTGTTGTTGTTGGTAATACTGCCGCGCCACCGGCTCGCGCGGCTCATAGCGGTATTTCTTGGATCGGATCGAGTGTTGCACTTCCGGCACGCGCGGATAGCTGTCCCCTTTAAACCTGCGCTGGTAGGACGGCAACGGCGCGGGGCGCGGGGTCGTACGGTGATCCCATTGATCCCATCCTTTTCGGTGCTGTTCCCAGTCGCGTCCCCAGTGTTCGCCCCAGCGCGGCGGGGCATCGGCACGCCAGCCGTGGAAATACGGCGGGGGTCTGCGATAGTAGCGCACCGGAATGCGCAGCACATACACCGGCACATATTCGGGCGCCACCATTTGCCACGGCCCGTTGTACCAGCTGCTCACATACCAGTTATCGCCCTGGAACACCCAGTACAGTCCGTCGTAAAAGAAGAAATTCAAATCCACCCGGGGATCGTAATAAACGGGATAACCCGGCACCTGGACCAGTCTCGGGTAGAACGGCATGTTGATCCCGATGCTGAGGCCCGGAACACTGATTCCGATGCCGACGCTGACATCGGCGCGGGCTGCGCTTACCGGTAAAAGCAGCAGCGACAAAACAATAAGCAGATTGCGCATTTTCTGTCCTCCTTTCGGGTAAACGGCCATCCCAGTGATGGTCACGCAAACAGATTACTTATCCCCGACAAGCAAGGCAAGGGAAAGTTTCGCGGGGGTACCGCGAACCAAGCGAGTATCCGGCGGGGGCCGGCGCGACTCAGCCCAGCGGGTGAGCGGGTAGCCCATTCTGCATCCAGCCCATCATTCCGCCTCGCAGGTTGTAGACGTTCGAGAACCCCTGCTGCTGGAGGTACATGCAGGCCTGTGCAGACCGGGCTCCGCTTCGGCATATGAAGACCAGTTTTTCTGCGGGAGACAGCTCGTGGATTCTTGCCGGCAGCGTGTGCAGGGGAAGTGCTTCCGCCTTGGGCACGGTGCCCATCGCGATTTCCTGCATCTGGCGCACGTCAATCACGCGCAGTTTGTGGTCGGTGTTGCTTACCCATTGGGCGAGTTCGGGTGCTTCTATTTCCTTGATGCTATTGGCGTACATATTCAGTGCTCCTTGTCAGGTAAAATTATATATTAGCATAATCTAATATATTGGAAAGCCCCATATAGTCAAGGATATCCATGATGAAAACAGGGTGATGCCTGCCGCAACGATAACGAGGCGCTACCCGGGTGGCAGGCAACCCGCTCAGACCGCGGCGACACTCGATGGAATCGGAGATGGGCGCTTCAGGAAACGCTAACCCGGCATCCCGTCTGCGCGCGGTTTGACCAGGATGGGGGCGTATACCCAGACTAGCAATGCGAAAGCGATCAGCCATGCCGCCTGTGACATGCCGATCCACAATGTGTATTGCATCGGCGCGATCATCGGCAATATCACCCGGGCGACAAAGGCCGCGATCAATGAGATGAACGCGGGGGCAAGCAGCCGCGAGTGTTGCTGGATGTTGCGGCCGGTGTGTCCGAGCGAGATGCGCGCCATCATGCCTGCCGTCATCATGGCGATGCCGCCCACTGCGAACGCATGCAGATCCAGGAAGGGCAACAGGAATACGAACGGTGTGAGCGCCTTGATCAGGAATCCGAATGTGGCGCCGCCATAGCCGATGTACAGCACCCACAGCAGCGGTTTTTTCCAGATGCCCCGAGTGTGCCATCCCGCCAGCCGTACCGAATGCAACGCGAACAGCAAGCCGGCGAGTACGGCGGTAGCAGCCGGATTCCGCCAGAACACATCGGAAAGCCAGAACAGCAAAAACACATAAATGCTGGAGCGATCGAGCCACAGCCGGTTTTTCAGTTGCACCGGATAGCCGACGCCGCGTTCGATGAAGAACGGTATCACGCGCCGCGCCATGCTGAAGATCAGCGCGAGCAGAAAATACAATCCGGAATACAGGCCCCACGCGATGCCCTGTTCCAGCACGCCCGCCACGCCGAGATAAAACACCAGGTTGGCCAGCATCAGCAGCACCAGTTTGGACGCGATGCCGATCTGGTCATGCTGTTTTGCGCGCAGGATCGGGCTGAACACCGCAACGATGAGCCAGAGGTCGAACAGCAGGTCCAGCACCATCATCGGCAATATCTGCCCGGGTATCACCCACTCGGCCAGCCGTGCCGCCAGCCACAGTGTTGCCAGGCCGGCCAGCGGGTATCCGGTGGGCGTGGGGATATGGGTCCAGTTGCGCACGGAAGTCAGCAGGAATCCGGCGGCAACGGCCATGCCATATCCGAAGATCATTTCATGCGCGTGCCAGTAAGCCGGTGAAAACGGCATGCGCGGCACCGGCCAGCCGTAGACATAAATTCCACCCCAGATCAATATCGAGATCAGCGAATAGATGATAGCCAGCAGAAAGAACGGGCGAAAGCCGAGATTGAACAGGGCGAATTCAGGAGCGGGCCGGGTAATGGCGTTGGCGGGCAAAATAAGATCCTCTGTAAAGCCGGACACCGTGTTTCAGCGGAACCCACCGAATGCACGGGAACGGGGTTGATCGGGGCGCAGGCAGGAAAGACAATATGCCGGTGTGATATCTGCCGGCGGCGCGGACACTTTATATTTATCCGAAATGGAGGTGCCGGGTTCGGCCGGCCTCGGCAATAATCGGTACGGCGGTTCCGGCCGATGATGGCGCCGGATCGTTCAAGCGAATGTCCGGCTACTGCAGGTTGCTGGCCGCGAGTCTGGAGTCGGTGTTCAGCAGCCCGGCCTCATCGCTGACGATATGGGCCGCTTCGCTCAGCAAGATATCCTTGGCGTTTTTATTGGCATTCTCGATGGCCAGTTCGGTACTGAGTTTGCGTTCACTGGACAACATGCCGTCGTCCTGGAATGCGCGGGCTACGGCAGATGCCTTGCCGGATTGATTGCTCGCCGGGCTTCTTTCGCGATATTTTTCGCGCGATTCCTGCGCTTCGCGCTCTTTGCGGCGGTCAGCTTCATTGAGCGAGATCAGGTTTGTCTTGCGGATTTTGTTGAAATCGGCAATATCTTCCTGCAAGTACTTGAAGTCCTTGTCATGGCTGATGCGCTTGTTGTGGCTCGCTACCAGCAGCGGAATGATCCCTGTCAGATCGCCATCCGGTTTATAGTCGGCCGCCTTGATTTGCGACCATGGCAGGGCATTGTCGAAGCTGGATTCACCAAAATCATTTGCGTCGGTTATCGACGGCAGGGTGATATCCGGAGTCACCCCGCGCAACTGGGTGGTGCCGCCATTGATACGGAAAAACTGGGCGATGGTCATCTTGACTTCGCCAAATTCGGGTTTGTCGTTTTTCACGAGCTGATCGAGATCGGCCACGGTCTGCACGGTGCCTTTGCCAAAGCTGGTTTCACCGATCACGACGCCGCGGCCGTAATCCTGGATTGCCGCCGTGAAAATTTCCGAGGCGGATGCCGAGCCGCGATTGATGAGCACGCCCAGCGGACCATTCCAGACCGGAACAACGGTATCGGTATCGCTATCAACCGTGATATCGCCTTTGGAGTTGCGTTGCTGCACGACGGGGCCTTGGCCCACAAACAGGCCGGTCAGTTCGATGGCTTCATCCAGCGACCCGCCGCCATTGTTGCGCAGATCCACCAGCACACCATCCACCTTGTCCTTTTTGAGCTCATTCAGCAGGCGCGTGACATCCCGGGTTGCGCTTTTGAAATTCTTGTCGCCGTTCAGGCGGGCGGCAAAATCCTGATAAAACTCGGGCAGGGAAATCACGCCGATGCGGCGGGTAACGCCCCTGTCCTTGACCTCGATGATTGATTTTTTGGCAGCCTGCTTTTCCAGGGTGATCTTTTTCCGAACCAGCGAAATGAGCTTGTGTTTGCCATCGGTGCCCGCTTCTGCAGGCAGCACATCGAGCCTCACCACGGAATTTTCGGCACCGCGTATCAGGGCCACCGCGTCATCGATGCGCCAGCCCATCACGTCCGTTATCGGGCCGTCTTCGCCCTGTCCGACACCGACGATACGGTCCCCGGCTTTCAGCTTGCCGGACAACGCCGCGGGGCCTCCTGCCAACAGCTCCTTGATCGTGGTGTATTCATCATTGCCATAGAGTTCCGCGCCAATGCCGACAAGGGATAATCTCATCGAAATATCGAATTCTTCTGAAGCGCGCACCCCGAAATAATTGGTATGCGGGTCTATGGACATTGCATAGGCGTTCATGAAGTCCTGAAATACGTCTTCGCTTTTGACCTTGGACAGGTTGTCCAGGGAATTTTTATAGCGCTTGTCCAGTGTTTCGACGATGTTTTGTTTATCCTTGCCGGCCAGTTTGAGACGCAGCCAGTCGTTCTTGACACGCTTGCGCCACAAGTCATTCAATTCGCCTTCGGATTTGGCCCACGGTGCGTTCTTGCGGGTGAATTGATAGCTTTCCTTTTTGCTGAAATCAAAACCTTTCTTCAGCAGGGAACGTGCATAAACATAGCGTTCGGCGATCCGTTGTTGATAGAGGTTGTATATGCCGAACGGGATGCTCAGGTTTTCATCGAGGATGGCATCATCCAGCTTGGTCCGCGCATACGCGAAATGATCGATATCAGCCTGCAGGAAGAATATTTTTTCGCTATCCAGCTGTTTCAGATAGTTGTCGAATATTTTCGAAGACAGGCGATCGTCAAGCGCTATGTCCCGGTAACTATAGTG
>CAZCKZ010000026.1:0-13679 GCA_964499395.1 uncultured Gallionella sp.
CCTTGTCTTCGCCGTCGTGCAGTGCGTAATAACGCCCCATGATGCCCTGCAGTTCGGGAAATTCGCCCACCATGTCGGTAAGCAGGTCCGCCTTGCACAGGCGCGCCGCCAGTTCGGCATCCGCTTTGTCGGCGCCCAGCATGCGCGCAATGGTTCCTGACAATGTGGCGATGCGTTCCACGCGCTGCAACTGCGTACCCAGTTTATTGTGGTAAACCACGTTGGCGAGCTTTTCCACCCGGGATTCCAGTGTCTGCTTGCGATCCTTGTCGTAGAAGAATTTCGCGTCCGCCAGACGCGGGCGAACCACGCGCTCGTTGCCGCCGACGACCAAATCTGCATCCGCCGGACGGATGTTGGATACGATCAGGAAGCGATTGGTGAGCTTGCCGTTGGCATCCAGCAGCGGGAAATATTTCTGATTTGCCTTCATGGTCAAAATCAGGCATTCCTGCGGCACTTCCAGAAATTCCTTTTCAAACTTCCCTGCCAGCACATTGGGACGCTCGACCAGCGCGGTCACTTCGTCCAGCAATGCCTCATCATCGATCGGCTTGAGGCCCGCTTTGGCAGCGTCATCGGCAAGCTGAAGCGCGATCGCGTTGCGGCGCTTGCCGAATCCCGGAATCACAGCACCCTCGAATTCCATCTGCGCTTCGTAACTGTCGGCATCGCGGATTGCAATCGTCGCGCTGTGCGCCTCGAAGCGATGACCCCGGGTCTCGCGCCCGGCAATCAGGCCCAGCGCACTGACCGGGACGATGTCTTTATCGTGCAGAGCAACCAGCCCATGCACCGGGCGCACGAAGTTCACGGTATTCCATCCATCTCCCGACGGATTCGGATAGGTCATCACCCTGGCGATCGGCAATCCTTCCAGCGTGTCTTTAAGCGCGCCTTCGAGTCCGGCATGCAAAAAGTCTCCCTGCACTATCCTGTCCCTGTACAGGTATTCCTTGCCGCCTTTGATCTTCTTTACGAAGTCCGCTGAAGACAAAATACCTGCAACATCGACATCTTCATGAAATATCTTCTTCAAACGCTTGATCAGGGGCGGAGTCGGTTTTTGTCCGGAGTCAAATGCAATTGCAGTGGGCATGATCTCTTCAGAGATTTTCGTATCCGGGGCCTTCGATAGCACATCGGGAATCCATACGCCCAGGCGGCGAGGCGTGGCAAAACTGATCGGCTTGGCAGAATTCGAAACAAACCCACGCTCCGACAAGCTCTTATGCAGGTCTTCAGCAAATGACTCGCCAAGAATCTTCAGCGACTTCGGCGGCAGTTCCTCGACGAGCAATTCGACCAACAGGTTCCGGGTTGTCGTCATTGGGCGGTCTCCTTCGGGTGCCCGGCCAAAAGCTTTTCGGCGTCCATTTGCGCAACAACTTCGTCTGCCCATTCACGCGGTGCCATCGGGAACGGCGGATCGAGACGCCTGCGGCTCTCCTTGTAGCTCCTGGCCACACTGCGCGCCAGGTTGCGGATACGCCCGATGTAGGCCGCGCGTTCTGTCACCGAGATCGCGCCGCGCGCATCCAGCAGGTTGAAAGTGTGCGCCGCTTTCAATACCTGTTCATAGGCGGGCAGCGCCAGTTGCTGTTCGATCAGAAGTTTGGCCTGCTTTTCATGGCTGCCAAATGCGCCAAGCAGAAATTCCACGTCGCTGTGCTCGAAGTTGTAAGCGGATTGCTCGACCTCGTTCTGGTGATACACGTCACGGTAGGTCACGCCTTCGGTCCAGGTCAGGTCGAACACGTTTTCCACGCCCTGCAGATACATTGCCAGCCGCTCCAGCCCGTAGGTGATTTCGCCGGTGATCGGCCTGCAATCGATGCCGCCGACCTGCTGGAAATAGGTGAATTGTGTGACTTCCATTCCGTTGAGCCATACCTCCCAGCCCAGTCCCCACGCACCCAGCGTCGGGTTTTCCCAATCGTCCTCGACGAAACGGACATCGTTCTTCTTGAGGTCGAAACCCAGTTTCTCCAGCGAGCCCAGATACAGATCCAGAATGTCGGCGGGCGCGGGTTTCAGTACTACCTGGAACTGGTAATAATGCTGCAAGCGATTCGGGTTCTCACCATAGCGGCCATCCTTGGGGCGGCGCGAAGGCTGCACATAAGCGGCTTTCCAGGGTTCCGGGCCGAGCGCGCGCAAGAAGGTCGCGGTATGCGAGGTGCCCGCGCCAACTTCCATGTCGTAGGGTTGCAGCAGCGCGCAGCCCTGCTTGTCCCAATAGTTCTGTAGCGTCAGGATGATTTGCTGGAAGGTTAGCATGTGATGGTTCAAGCAGTTGCAAAGGTATGCATTTTACCGGTTTTCGGCTGTCGGCGTCAGCACAACACCGTCATATCCGGGGACGGAGAGAGTTTGATTTTCGTTGTGTGCGGACTATCCCGTGACCGATCCGATCAAAGCCAGTTTTTTTGCCCGCGGCAGGCTTTTGATTTTCATCTCGCGTTTCAGTGCGGCTGATTTGTCGGCGCAATCTTCCACGAATACCAGCCTGACCGGACCGCGCCCCCGTGTGTACCGGGCAGCCGTGCCCGCGCCATGCGCGGCAAGGCGCTTTCCCAGATCGTTGGTAATGCCGGTATAAAGCGTATCGTCCGCGCAGCATAAAATGTAGCATAGCCAGGTTCCGCCGGGCGGGATCGCGGCAGCACGTTTATCCGGGATTTTTGAATTTGGTGTTCGGGAATTCATGAGTGCCGTTCCAAAAATTGCGCATAAACTTCGCTGTTTCATCATCTGCATTGTAAGATGTTTCGCTGGATTATTATCTCGATGCCTGATACGCGCATCTGAAACCGAATTTTTGAGGCTCTGAATGTTGAAAATCTACAACACGCTGGCGCGTGACAAACAGGAATTCGTGCCGCTCGTGCCCGGCAAGGTCGGCATGTATGTGTGCGGCATGACGGTGTACGACTATTGCCATCTCGGCCATGCGCGCGTGCTGGTGGTGTTCGACATGGTGTACCGCTGGCTCAAGGCGAGCGGCTATGAGGTGGACTACGTGCGCAACATCACCGACATCGACGACAAGATCATCAAGCGCGCGGCGGAGAATGGCGAGTCCATCCATGCGCTTACCGCGCGCTTCATCGCCGCAATGCACGAAGATGCCGATGCGCTGGGCGTGCTGCGTCCGGACCACGAACCGCGTGCCACCCAGTATGTGCCGGAAATGCTGGACATGATAGTGAAACTCGAAGCCAACGGACTTGCATACCGGGCGACGGATGGCGATGTTAATTACGCGGTGCGCAAGTTTCCCGGCTACGGCAAGCTGTCCGGCAAGTCGCTGGAAGACCTGCGCGCAGGCGAGCGCGTCGAGGTGACCGACAACAAGCATGATCCGCTCGACTTCGTACTGTGGAAACACGCCAGGGATCAGGAAGTCGACGAAGTGAAATGGGATTCACCCTGGGGCAAGGGCCGGCCCGGCTGGCATATCGAGTGCTCGGCAATGGGCGCCAGGCTGCTCGGCGATCATTTCGATATACACGGCGGCGGAGCGGACCTGCAGTTTCCGCATCACGAAAACGAGATCGCGCAGAGCGAGGGGGCTCACCAGTGTACCTTCGTGAATTACTGGATGCACAACGGTTTTGTCAATGTCGACAAGGAAAAAATGTCCAAGAGCCTGGGCAATTTTTTCACGATCCGTGAAGTGCTGAAAAAATACGATGCCGAAGTGGTGCGCTTTTTCATCCTGCGCGCGCATTACCGCAGTCCGCTGAACTATTCCGACGTGCATCTGGACGATGCGAAAGGCGCGCTGACAAGACTGTATACGGCGCTCAAAACCCCTCCCGGCCTCTCCTTGTCAGGGGAGGAGAAAGCACGCTCCCCCCTGACAAGGGGGGCTGGGGGGGGTGCCGTTGACTGGAACGAACCACATGCACAACGCTTTCGCGCGGCGATGGACGACGACTTCAATACCCCGGAAGCGGTTGCGGTGCTGTTCGATTTGGCCAACGAGGTAAATAAATCCGCTTCACCAGTGCTGGCCGTGCAGCTCAGGGCGCTGGGCGGGGTGCTGGGTTTGCTGCAGCGCGAACCGAACGAATTTTTGCAGGCAGGTGCAACAGCGGGCGGGCTGGACGATGCGGCAATCAGCGCGCAAATCCAGGCGCGCATTTCGGCCAAGCAGGCCAAGAACTATGCCGAGGCGGACCGAATCCGCAAGGCGTTGCTGGAAGCAGGGATCGTGCTGGAAGACAGCGCTTCGGGTACCACCTGGCGGCGCGCTTAGGGTAACTTGCCCGCCGACACCATGCGGTTGATCAGCACGTTTGGCGATATCCATGTTACCAAGTCATCGAAGGTCGGTGTGGGGTTGTGGCTGACGAACACTCTGTCATTATCGGTGCTGTTAGGGTTGGGATTTTCCGCTTCATCGGCCCCGGTCCCTCCGGATGCGCCATTTTTTCCTGTGGAATAAATGACTACAGGCACACCCGGGCTGGAAGTGAGCGCGGAATTGGCGACAGAGCAACTCGAAGAACTGGTGCTGGCAACGGAACACACTTGCAGGTGTGGTGTCCCGCTCGTTGGCAGGTTGGATAACCCGACCGTACCCAATCCACCCGTAGTGGTAAAGACATCGTTAAGGGCGGGGCTCGTGCTGTTCCATGAAGTAACCGCATAGTGAATGCGGTTGCCCCACGAGTCTACGGCAAAGCCGGAGCTGTCCGTTCCCGAGAGCCCCAGCGTTGCTGCAGGCACAAATCCATTGTAGAAATTCGTGCAGTTTCCGCCGCCAACCGGGCTCTCCACGCCATTGCTGGTGGAGGAAGCCGGGCAGGGCAGGCGGCCATTTATGATGGCATAGCCGATCAGCGCCTGCTGGATTTCATCGAGCTGTTTGCGCGTCTCGCTTTCGTGCCGCTGCTCGACCTGGCTGGATACGGTGGGCAACAGGCCGCCCAGCAACAGCGCCACGATCATCAGCACCATGGCCATCTCGACCAGCGTGAAACCGGTCTGGCGCTGCCGCATCAGAGCTGGGTCAGATGCAATCATCATTTGCAGTAGTTCTTTCCATCCAGACATACTACCAGATCATTTACACTCGAGTAGCTGGGGTCAGTAGGCCTGTAGGCCTCAAACGTCTGGGAGACTTGAGGGGTAGTGCTGTAATTTTTTGTACTGTCGTGCAGGTTGCCGCCTTCGAGGTAATACGAAGGCGGATTGGAGGTAGGCGAGCCGGATGCATTGTGCGCCCTGCCGACGATGATCGCCGCATGATAAGTACCATTCCCGGAATTGGGGTTGCCGGAGCCGTTGATCGTCAGGCAACTGAGATTGCAGACCGAGACCGAGGTGCCGGGCGAGTTTCCGGCCGCGACCTGGTAGAACACTTCCTGCTGCCACGTGCCCCAGTACCCGGAATTGAACACGCAACTGGAGGGCCAGATAACTGTACTTGGCATGCTGCTGTCAACGAAACCGTTGGAGCTCAGGTAGGATTTCGTGGAGTCTATATAACCCTGGACCGTCGATACGTAGACTCCAGCCACTCCGTTGGCAAGGTCGCGGCCCTTGTCGCCCGCAGTGTCGGCGTTGCCGGTGATGGAGCTGTACGACGAAAACGAGGAAGAGCTTGCCGCGTTTTGCGCTGCAGTGATGAGTGTGTTGCCCGCATTCAGCAACGCGGAGGTGGTCGTTGCGTTGATGTTTGCAGAATAGGCATTCAGCGCGGTCTGCAGACTGGAAAGCGCAGTCAGCATGGTTGACGCGGTGGAATCGAGGGACGTTGTCGTGGTGCGCGGGGCGGCGGCTATCCTGCCGAAGAGTGTGTCATAGTTTCCAGTGTAGCTGGTATCGCTGTCACTCGCCGCCCATGGGTATCTGTGGTTGGTGTTAGTCGCGTCTGCCGCGTAGTCGTCCAGGCATTTTTTCGCCTCGCGCGCGATGCGTGTTTCCACGGGCTGAAAAAGTTGGCCGTGGGTGATATAGATCAATTGGTCGTTGAAGGTGCTGCTGGCGGTGGTAGTCGGGTCGCCGGTGTTGATTCCGGCGGAGGGTGCAGTAAATATGTTCCAGGTTGCAGCGGGATTGGTGCCCTCGAGATAGTTTGTCGCGCAATTGTTTTCGCTCGTGGTGCCTGCTGTGTCACCCGTGGTGGTACAGTTGGCAGTCTGAGTAGATGAGCGGCTCTGGGTGGACAGCGCGTTGCCGGGCGCGAACACGATAGCGATGAGGTTGTTGACGGTTGTACCACTCGTGGCGTCGGTGACGATCAGGTTTCCCACGGTGTCGCTGTTGATGTTTGGCGAACCCATCGCCCAAAATGGCTTCGATACCGCATACCAGAGATGTTCGCCCGCGCCGTCGCGCAACTCGGGTATGCCGAGGGTTTTCCAAGGCAGGCGGCCGATGGGGCTGACGCAACTACTGCCGCTGTAATCCACGCCCATTGTTAATTGCCCGTCGTCATTCACGTCCGGGCAGGGCAGCTCGCCGGGGAAGTTGGAGTCGCTGGCGGCGTAGCCGATCAGCGCAGCCTTTGCCTTTGCCAGCGCATCGGCTGTGGTCCTGTCGCGCTCGATCTGAAGCGAGGAACTGCTAAGTGCGCTGACCAGGATCGCGGCTACACCAATGACCAGAATGACCAGCATCACCATCAGCGCAGCACCGTGTTGTCTGCCGCAACCTTGTCTGGGAAAGGCAGTGCGCTTGGCGGGCATGATTTATTGCCTGGGTGTGTCAGATGTATCGGTCCCGGTGGTATCCGGATTGACGGGCGTGTCCAGCAAGACGCGCTGACCGACCTTCAGCTTGACTCTGCTTTTCTTGCCGGGTAGCTGGACCGTCTGGCTTTCCGGCGTCTTGTCATCGCTGCTTCCGGCCTGTTGCGGCACGCCGTTGATCCATACGGTGCGCTTGCCGCCGTGTTGCTGTACGATGCCGTTGAGCATCAGCGCGCGATTATTGCTGCCTGAGTCGGCATTTTGCGCATAACTATAGTCGAGTTCGGCGCGTTGCTCCGGGCTGAAAAACAGCCGCCCCAGCTCTGCGGCACCGGTGAATGTCGATGTTGCCAATCCGATGGCGATCAGGCCGATTTTGAGCGTTGCTCTCATGATGGGGAGTTCCGGTTCTTCAGCGTGATCCAGCCGCCGCTGCATTCTGCCGCGATGTTTTTTCCGGCACTGGGACCGGAATTCCCGCTGCTGGCGACGCGTTGCAGCTTGCAGCCCTCAAGTTGATAGTGTCCTTTGATCCTGCGGTTCAGTGCGCTGAAGAAATTCAGCAGTTGGCCCTCGTGCAGCAAGTCGAATTGCAATTTCATCTCGCTGTAGTGGATGACGAAGTTGCCGCTATCCACCGCGGGCTGCGGGGAATAGGTTTTTTGCGGGGCGATGTTATAACGAAAGTCGATGACCAGATTCTGGTTGCGCAGTTTCTCCAATCCTTCCATCCAGTCCAAACGGTGGTCGTCGCCGATGATTTCGTCTGCTTTCAGGGCGTCATATGCCTTGGAATAATCCGACAGGTTATCCCGGTCCTCGCGGGCCATGGCCAGGCGGTTGCGCGCATTATTCATTTGGCTCTGGGCAATACGCCGATTTTTCAAGGTGTAGTCTGCATACTTGATGCTGGAATACAAAATTGCGCCACTGAACAAGATGGATGCGCCGATCGCGATAAAGCTCAATCGCATCAGGTGAAAGTCCTGGTTGGAGAATTTCATGTCGCCGGTCTCCATACAAGTCTGAAGGAAAATGCGAGTTTATTCTCCACCGCTTCGCTTTGATTGGCAATGCTGCCGGTGGGGCTGACGTCGAGCGGCTTGGCAAGGACGGTTACCTGGTATCCGCGCTTGTTCAAGTCAAGCCGGAAACGGTCAAGATACGCCAGCGCGGCGCGGTAGTCATTGCCGAAACCCTGCATATCCCCTTTCAGAATAATGACCTGGGCCGGAACGTCTGCGCGGGTGTTGGTTGCAACAGGTTCGGTCGCACTCTCTTGCCAATTCAGCTCGTTAATCTCGATTTCCGGGAAACGGTCAAGCGCGGCGCTGATCGGTTTCAGGATGATTTGCGGGGCGGATCCGTATCGATCAAGCTTGCGCATGACAGATACACTGGACTTCATGTCAGCGGCAGGCGTATCGGTGACTGGAAAACTCTGGGTGATATGCTTCGTTTCTCGTAGCATGCGCCCCGCCTGAATCTTTAATTCATTTGTTGCGGTAGTATTCACGCCGCTTTGCCAGACGGTCGTGACAGCCCATATTATGCTGGCTACCAATAATGCACCGCTGCTCCAGAAGAGTGCGCGGCGCAATTGCCATAGCGTGTAGTAGCGGGTGTGTTCAGCGCTGGCATAATTTGTACTGGGACGGTTGGTAGCCAGTTGATGCATGTAAATCTGGCTTGCGTCCGAATCGGTGAAGCGATAGTTAAGCTTGATCTGCTTGCCGACTTCATCGATATCAGCGAAGTCATAGCGCACGTCAGCGTCATGGGGTAACTTATTTTGCAGCTCGCTGCGGTCATCTGTATGGCACAGGATACGCACATCGAGCGTTTGTCCCGACGGAAGCAAACTCAGACTCTTCAAATATTGGTAGGTTCGGCTGAGTTCGTTAACGACGGCATCCTGAAAAGTCGAGTCTGCATGAACAGGCGTCAGCCGGGAAATTTGCAGGCGATGGTCGCTAAAATAAGTCTGGCGCAGGCCGGAAAATTTTTCCCAGGAAATCAGCAGCAGATGTTTTGACGCATGGCCTTTGACCAGCGGTTCGCTGATCTGAGGCACTGAATAGATTCCTGCGAGCGGTGTTTGCTGCGCCAGCATGATATCCAGCCAGGGCAAGATGAGTCCGGGGTTGGTCAGTGCCGAGAACAGTATGTCATCGTCGCGGCGTCCGGTCTTTTGGCGCTGCAACAGGGTGGCTTTGCGGAAAGGGGTGCCGCGATAAAACTGGTCGAACTTGCGTTGAAATAGCGCATCTCGGCTGCTTCCGATCAAGTGCGGAACGATTTCATGACGAAAGTCCTCTTCGATCAGGTCGGTCAGCAGGTAAGTGGGACATTTTGCCGTCTGCAATAAGGACTTGAAATTTTCCCGTGCCTCAGGGGTGTCAGTGAAATCGCGCTGCAGCACGGTTTCGCTGCCTGCCATGAGTTGAGCATGCAGGCGATCGGCACTCAGGAATAGTAGTAGTGCTTGTTTCATCTTGATAACCCCGAATCAGGCCGCGCAGGACAGAGACCACGCGGCTTTGCAATCTCTGACGGACTGTCGCTGGAATTTGCGACAATCCGCAATCCCTCATGTGGCCATGTATATTTTAGCGACTGTATCAAATTTTCATCTTGCCGATAAGATCGTAGATGGGCGACAGTACCGACAGCATAACCCAACCCAGTAGAGTACCCAGCACGATGGTCATGGCCGGTTCAATCAGGACCTGCACCTTTTTGATGGAACTCTTCACATCGCGATCATAAAAATAACTTACGTTGAGCAACGCCTTGTCCAGCGAGCCGGTGGCTTCGCCAACTTTGAGCATGCGTACGACCAGCGGCGGAAACATGCCGGTATTCTGGAAGCTCTGGGTCAGGTTTTTGCCGGATTCGATTTCATGCATGACGTCGTCAAGGCTCTTGGCGACGGCTTGGTTGTTGACCACATCCCGCGAGTTGGCGATGCAGTCGAGGATGCTGATGCCGGAGCCGTACATCATCGCAAACGTGTTGGCAAAGCGCGCCAGAATGATTTTGCGCAGGATGGGGCCGATCACCCACATTTTCAGTTTGAACCCGTCAAATCTCAAACGCATCTCGGGACTGGCGGTGACGAGCAGCTTTCCCGCGATGACCAGCACGATGGGTAATGCGACCAATACATACCAGTAATTGACGAAAAAATGCGATGTGGCGATCAGAATACGCGTCTGGAGGGGGATTTCCTGCCCCATCCCCACGATGAAACTGACCAGCTGGGGCACCAGGTAAATCATCAGAAAAAACGTGATCGCCACAACGGCGGTGCCGACGAAAGCCGGATACATCAGGATGGTCTTGGTATTCGAGGCCATCTCGTCCTGCCACTTTAATGATTCGGTGATGTGTTCAAATACTTCCTGCAGGCGTCCGCTTGCTTCACCGGCATGGGTCAGGCTGACGAAGATTTTATCAAAAGCATCCGGGTGTAACGCCATCGCTTCAGACAACTTTTTGCCGCCTTCGATGGACTCGACCAGATTGGCGATGATTTCGCGGAAGCGCGGGTCGTTCATGGTATCGCGCAAATCGGCAAGGCATTCAAGCAGCGGCACACCGGCACGGGTAAGTTGTTCAAGGTTGAAAAAAAACGTGATCAATTCGGGGCGTTTGATCTTGCCACGCTTGCCAGCCCCGCCGCTATCCATTTTGGCATCGACCAAATCAAGTCCGCTGCGTTTAAGGCGCATTTCCAGATCAACTTGATTTGCAGCATCCTGCAAACCCCTGTGGGTCTTGCCCTGTTCATCTATAGCCCGATAGGAGTAGAGTGACATTTGTTCCCCCGGTTGCTTAACTCAGCCGGTCCGTCAGATCCACTATGCGGCTGACTTCCGCAAGCGAGGTGATTCCCTGCTGGATGCGACGGATGCCGTCCATTGCCAACGGACGGAAGCCTTTTTCGAGAGCTGCCTCCCTGATTTGGCGCGCACTGGCTCGATGCGAAATCAGGTCGTCCAGATCGTAATCCATTTTGAGCAATTCCATGATGGTCATGCGTCCCTTGTAGCCTTGATGGTTGCAGGACTCGCAGCCAGCAGCCCGATACAGGGTGATGTCCTGCTGGGGTGATAATCCCAATAGTTTGCGTTCCGATGCATCCGGGGAATATGGGTATTTGCATTCCTTGCACAGTATGCGTATCAGGCGTTGTGCCACGATACCGATAATGTTGCCGGCCATGATGTCGGGAAGGATGCCGATGTCGAGCAGGCGGGGTATCGCGCCTATTGCCGAATTGGTGTGCAGCGTCGAATATACCTGGTGCCCGGTCATCGCGGCACGGAATGCCATTTCGGCAGTGGGATGGTCGCGGATTTCGCCGACCAGAATGATATCCGGATCCTGGCGCATCATGGAACGGATACCGTTGGCAAAATCCAGCTTGGCGGATTCATTCACCGACGTCTGGCGGATCAGCGCGAGCGGGTATTCGACCGGGTCTTCCAGGGTCATGATGTTGACCGACTCGGTGTTGATGTGGTTCAGCACAGAATACAGGGTGGTGGTCTTGCCGCTGCCGGTGGGGCCGGTCACCAGCACGATGCCCTCGGGTTTGGCAATGACCATCTTGAGCATATTCAGCGCGCCATCATCGAGGCCCAGCTGGTCAAGCGGCACGATGCCTTTTTGCCGGTCCAGTATGCGCAGCACCAGATTTTCGCCGTGCGTGGTGGGATGCGAAGCCACCCGGAAATCGATCGGCCTGCCGGACAGGCGCAGCGAGATGCGTCCGTCCTGTGGCGCGCGGGTTTCGGCAATGTTCATGTTGCTCATCACCTTAAGGCGCACCACCATGGCCGGCCAGAAACTCTTGTGCAGGCTGCGGACCTGGCGAAGCACGCCGTCGACGCGGTAGCGGATGCGCAGGAAACTGTTTTCCGGTTCGAAGTGGATGTCCGAAGCGCCACGCTGCACGGCTTCGGTCAGCAGCGCATCGACCAGGCGCACCACCGGCTGGCTGAATTCGTTGACGCCGGACTGCTGCGTCTGGTATTCCATTTCGCCCGGCTCGATTTCATGCAGGATGCCGTCGATCGAGAGCTCGAAGCCATAGTACTGGTCTATCGCGCGCAGAATGTCCGATTCGCTTGCGAGTTGGGTGGCCAGCCGGTATTCGTCCTTGAGCAGGGCGCGAACCTGGTCCAGCGCGATGATGTTGTCCGGGTCGGCGACCGCCAGGGTCAGGACGCCCTTGTCGACCGACAGGGGCAACAGCTGATAGCGCCGCGCAACATCCTTGGGGATCAGGCTCAGTGCCGCAGAGTCAATCAGGACCGTGGAAAGATCGACGCTTTCCTGGCCGAGATTTTCCGACAGCACGTCGCGGATGGTGGCTTCGGAGAGAAAGCCAAGGCGAACCAGCAGGCGGCCCAGCGGCTGGTGCGTCTTGCCCTGCTCCTGCAAGGCAATGCGCAACTGGTCATCGCTGATAACACCCTTGCCGACCAGTATCTGTCCCAGCTGTTGTGGCGGGTTGTCCGGCTTCTTGTTATTAGACATTTAGTGCGCTAACTCTTCGATACGTTGTGAAACTTTTGCGTGATCAAAGTCCGTGAGTTGCCCGGGATCCAGCTGCAGCGCACGCCGGTAATATTGTGCAGCCGCCTTGTTTTGCCCAAGGCGATCGAGGCTGACGGCCAGGTTGAAAGCCAGTTCCGCACGGTCGGGCGCCAATTTGTACGCGTCGAAGTAGGCTTGCTGTGCTTCGGCCCAGCGGGCATGTTCTGCATAGTAATTGCCCAGTGCGAAATGCAGGGATGACGAATTTTGCTGTTCAATCAGCAGCATCTTCAGGCGGCTTTCGCTGTTGTCGTCGTTGGACAGAGCGGACATCCCCGCATTGGCCACGGCATTGCGCGGATCAAGTGCCAGTACCTGCGCGTAATAGTGTGCCGCGACGTTATCCTCGCCGCGACGCTGGGCGATAACGGCCATCCCGAGCAGTCCGTCGGTATTGTTCGAGTCCAGGCTGAGCGCCTTAAGATACAGTTGCTGCGCCTGATCAAATTTCCCGGCGCGGTAAGCAAGATAGGCGTTGTTCAGCAACTGATTAAGAGGCCCTTCCGTGCTCATCACGATATGCACCGGACCGGTATTGCTTGCGGTTGTGTCTGCCCTGGCCAGATGTGTTGCGGCATGCCTAGTTTTGCGTGCCCTGACCGGTTTCGGCAGTGCTGGTTTGGCAGATGCAATACCGGGCACCAGATCGCTTTTCGCAGGAAGCGGCGCCGGAGCGGGTTTTTGAACCGGCTTGGCTGCGATGTTGACGGGGTGCGGCGGCCGGGCGTTGTGCGGGGATATCTCATACCAGACGTAACCCCCGCCGGCAGCAAGCAATACGACCGCGCCTACCAGTAGTGCGATCAGCAGGTTGCGGTTGAAGCCGGGACGCGCCGCCGAACCGGATTTGGCATTGAACAGGTTTTGCCCCGCGATGCGTGCCTGATCATCAGTCGTTGAAGCATTTGGCGGGGCTTCGTGCGCGTCAACCGAGTCGGGATGCGGTTCCAGGCTCAGCTCAGGTCCGGAAGCGTTGCCTTGCGCAGCCTGCGCTTGCTGGGATTTTTTGCGGGCATCCAGTAGCAGGCTCATGTTCAGGGTTTCCCGTAGGCAGATTCATTGAAGAAGTTCTGGTCAGGCAGGTTTTTGCGGAACGCGTCGAAATCGCCGTTGACGCTGGCATTCTTGATGACAATTGGCCTCAGGAAGATCACCAACTCAGTCTTGGTCGTCGTGTCGTTGCGATTCTTGAACAGGTTTCCAAGCAAAGGTATGTGGCCCAGCAAAGGGACCTCATTGGTAGTCTTGTCAATCTGGTCTTCCATCAGCCCGCCCAGCACGGCAATCTGGTTGTTCTGGATTTTCAGAACCGATTCCATCTCGCGGGTTGATGTTTGCGGGATCGCGTTCTGGAAGGCCAATCCCGGG